>NZ_VWUO01000022.1:0-64760 GCF_008631595.1 Pantoea sp. F_5 | reverse complement strand
GACCGCATTCATCGCTGAATTATCAGACGCCGTCAGAGTTTGCAGCACGGTGGCGGAATGGAAAATGTGAGGGTAAACAAACCGACGTTACTAACTGAAGGTTGTATCTAATACTGGGGGCAGGTCACAGGCTCGGTATATGCCCGGCAAGAGGTCACGGTTACAGTGGCGAAAACCCTGCGCGACGATAGCCAGGTTACGCTCACGGGAACGATCACTGGCAGGGCCGATGATGATCACTACTGGTTAAAAGACCCGACTGGCCGCATCCGTGTCGATATAGACGATGATGATGACGATAATCGTTATCTGATTGGCAAAAAGGTACGGGTCAGCGGTGAAGTCGACCGGGATGATGGCTACAGCGAAATCAATGCAGAACGTGTTTATATCCTGAAATAAAAATCTGTAAAAAAAGCCAGCGGCAACGCTGGCTTTTTTTACCTGTCTTAACTTATCGGAACTTCAGGTTCCTTACCTTTTGCAAGCGTAATTGGTACCAACGGTACCCCCAGGCAGCAATAACGCCTGAACGTCATTATTTCTCAAAACCACTGATTTCAAATGCTGTTTAGCCATCCGGCTGAGCATTCAAGAGTTTGTCCGGAAGATTCTGCGTACTTATGTGCGTTTCTTTGAGTGTCGGCGCAGACTGAGTAGGACAACGGCTATCCACGTCTGACTGAAACGCATCGGGGAGATGAAGTACGGATGCAGCAACGGCATAGTTACTATGAATACAAATAACCATCCCTGACATGAGTGCCGTTACCCTTTTAAAAGGGATGGCCAGGGATTGATTTTTCGCGGTTCATTTCTCACATAAACCTCTCAACCCTTAACGGCCAGAAAGCAGCCTGTGAAGGCCGTTATGCATCACAGAAAATCCGGACACCAGAATTAACTCTGTAATTTGCAGGATCCCGGACATATGAGATGCATGAGGCATTATAATTTTGCAGACTCAATAACACCCTTATAAAGCTCAAGCAGCGTCAGATCATTGATGAAGGCGTTAAAAGCCATATCACCACTTAGCGAAAACTTCTTCATTACATTGTATTTATGTGCATAAATTGTTTTAGTGGAAAGATTCAGGCGTTTAGCTGTCTGCCCCACGCTATACCCTTTCTTCAGAAAACTTAGCACCTGCAGCTGGACTACTGTAATACGCGCGAAATCGCAATGCGAGCAATCTGTGGGTACAAATCCTCTGGCGCTCCCCTGATTTTCCAGCCAGAACCGGATGATTTTTTCAGCAATATCGCGAACAGAATCCCTGCGCGAAATGATAATCAAAGAACGATAGCAGAGAGGCAAATGCTCAGTAATCATGTCTTCAATATCGTCAACGAAGACCATTAAAATGCTACCGGGCTTCCGATCCCGGTAGGCAGGCTGACACATATAAAGGCGCCACTGAGCAACACTAATCAGTATAAAGTCCGCCTGACATAAATTTTTCGCGTCATAGGCGGGTAAGAATTCTACTGACGTCTCTGATAACAGTGCCTCCTCAATAATTTTGGAGATGCCCAGCCGAAAGAAGTAGTTCTCATCTGTACAAACGACTTTAAAATCCATTTTTTCCTTAAGCATCCCAAAAGTTGGATAAAAGAAGACTCAGGTAAACTTGCCATTAACCAGGGTCAGTTCGCCTTTCTCTTTTAATTCTTTCAAAACTCTGCAAATGGAGCTTTTTGAAAGATGAGAACTATTTTCAATCAGGTAAAGTGCCGAAAAGCGCTTCTTAAGATGCGGTGGCAATTTTTCCCAGCGGCCAATTAAAGAAATCACTTCATCATGTGAGTTATTCTTGGGTAGCTGGATGTAGTTCATCAGGTCTGAGTACTGGCCAGACAGAATGGACATGGCATCGTTAAAGAGGTCTTTCTCAAATACCAGTCGCCAGAACACATCGTAATCGATGAAACTGACCTTCCCATAATCGATTCTCTCCAGATAAACAGGAGGTTCATCGAGTGCCGGTGTGACACCGACAACAAAGGGAGCAGACAGGATATTTAAGACCTTATTTTCGCTCTTTAATTTCAGTAAGAAGTCACCATCAAGAATGAACATTACCCGGCGCACATTATCTTTGGTGAGATGATAACGACGCTTACCGCGTGAAATCTCATCTGGATTAGCAACCTGGGTGTACCCGGCCAGCGCATCGATGATCCGCTCATGATTCTCAGTCACTCTATACATAATAATTAACTCAATCTAACTAACACGAAGTTAGTGATTAGTAGAAAAATTAGTAAAAATCCGTTTGTTATAGTCTCTTTTTTTCGCCTGGTGTATTTCTGATCTCTGGCCTTCCCTCAAATATAAGCCATAGAAGAGGTCGTTATTGGTTTCACTATAGTAAAACCATTGCGATAAAATTCAACACCACAAACATGCAAAAAGGAAGAGTATTAAGCCAAGGAATGGCGACACAACCAGATATTTCACCGCTTAAATGCCAATTAATCAGTAACTCAAACTAACAAGTAGAGACTTACTGATAGGGTTATAACTTTTTTCTTAAAAAAGGAATCAATCATAACCATATGAAAACTAATGTTATAAAATCACCGTATTAAAACAAACAAGTATGCAGTAGCACTTTAAAAACTTGTAATAATATTTACATGGCCATTCATAAGGTGATCATTGTTAACTCCCCCGTAGAAATAAAAAAACAGCACAGCATCTGATGGCATAAATTAAACCATAGCATCCTCATAACAGACATTTAAATCGACAATCAGTCAATATATAGATTTATATTCTATTTTTGAATTTATTTTTAGGAATATATCCTGTTTTCGTGCTTGACTTTAAGCGCCCGGATTTTACCTTACATTTCATATGAAGCTCACTTACTGAGAATCAGAGTGTTTTAAGAAAACCCTATAAATTACTTCAAAGCCCTTTACCCCGCAGAATGCGTACCGTTATCAGCGTCTGAGGCTGATAGTGCCGCATCAACACAAGATAACTAAACCGGTATGAAAAGAAATAATTTATCGATAAGGTGAATAACCTCATCAAGCCCACCTAAATTATAATGAATGTAAACAGAATGTAATAAGTCCATAGCTTCTATAGCCAGTGGTAACCGCACCAAATATCAATTATGGCTATTTTACTATTTTATTTTTTATGGCCTCCTAATCTAATAACGCCGTTCGCTTGAAGCGGCGTTTTAAAAAATTTCATTACTGAATAATTGAATAACTAATTAATCCTGGAGATATAAATGAGAGAGTTAACAACTGTTGAAATGCAGACCGTTTCAGGCGCAGGCGTTTTTGATTTCATCGGTTCAGTCGTTGTAGGTGCAGCTGCAGGTATTACTGCTTTCGGTCTCAAATGGGCCATGAGCGGCGGTAGCACGGGCGGCGTATTGGGCGTTGGTATTATCTCTGGCGGTGTTGGTCTGATCGTGGGTGCCGTTGTGGGTCTGGTCGATGGCGCACTTTATGGCGCGATGAATGGCTGGGAAACAACTGCAGGCTGGTTCAATAATATTGTTGAAAACCAGCTTGACCTGGGAACAGGTGTAATTACTGCATAAGGAAAAATCATGCGTGAATTGAAAAGTAATGAAATTGCAGGCGTTAGTGGCGGCTCATTAACTTCCGTAATTTTAGATTTCTTCAAACAGATTGGCGAAAGCTCCAAAGAAAAAACTGAGTGGGTACGTCCGGAATCAATACCAGAAGCTAACCCGGTTAGCGGTACTGCTTTTGGCATGGGTATTGTCGGTGTTGCTGCGGCCGTAGTTTTCGGCCTGCTGATGTTCTGATTTACCTGGAGGTCGATAGACTTCCGGGAAGGAATGAGCGCTTGTCATAAAACTCAATCGCTCATAATTAAATGTTGTTCACTATTTTATACAAAGGAAAGTATATGAAAAAGGTATCTATGGTTGCTATGGGTCTGCTGCTGGCAGCGGCGCAGGTTAATGCAGCAGAAGCTTCAGATGGCACAATTAACTTCACCGGCACCATTGCATCTCAGACCTGTACCGTAAGTGTTAACGGCGGAAGCAGTACTGCCACCGTTACCCTGCCGAAAGTAGCGGCCGGTGTATTAAATGCGGCAGGTGCCGTTGCAGGCAACACTCGCTTTACTCTGGCGCTGAGCAACTGCTCCGCAACAACTGGCAATGTCTACGCTTACTTTGAGCAGGGCGCTGGTGTGAACGCCAACGGTCGCCTGACTAACACAGGTACTGCTACAGGTGTTGATCTGCAACTGCTGGACAGCGCTAACAACGCCATCAATGCAGGCAGCACTGAACAGTCTACCGCTCCTGCAACTGTCGCTCTGACAGCAGGGGCTGGCACCCTGTCTTACTCAGCTCAGTACTATGCAACTGCTGCTGCAGAAGCGGGTACCGTTGCATCAACAGTAAACTATTCAATCAATTACCTGTAATTGATTTGGTGAGGGCAATGCCCTCACCACTCTTCCCCTTTCATCACTTCAGTTACTATCATGAAAAAAAAAAGTTTTAAATTTCTAATCTCCTGTTTGCTTACTTGCGCAATGACTTCGTCTGCCTTTGCCAGTGTGACCATTATTGGTACCCGGGTAATCTACCCTGCTTCCGAGAAAGAGGTTACTGTTCGTCTGGATAACCGCGGCGATCATCCCGCGCTTGTTCAGGCATGGGTTGATAACGGAAATCCTAACGAAGCAGTCGATAAAATAAATGTGCCTTTCGTTTTATTACCTCCTGTTTTCCGTATGGAGGCGAATAAAGGGCAAACGTTACGTATTGTTTTTACGGGTGCCAATTTGCCCACGGACAAAGAATCTATCTTCTGGCTTAATGTCCTTGATATACCTCCTCGTGATAAAAGCCTGGCTAACCAGAACCAGTTGCAAATGGCGATCCGCAGTCGCATCAAGATTTTTTATCGTCCAGTTCAGTTTGATACAGCGCAGGCCAATAAAGCTGCGTCAGGACTGGTATGGCGTCACGGTCAAAAACCTAATTTTCTTTCCGCAACTAACAACTCACCTTTCTACGTTAACGTCTCACAGATTAATGCAGAAGATAACGCAGGTCATAAATTAGTCAGTGAAAAAGGGGAAATGCTGGCACCTGGCGAAACTAAAGAGTTTCCGTTGAAAGGAATGAGAACAAGTCAAATAAAAACCACATTTAATTATCAGTATCTGGACGATTTTGGTGCAGCACGTCAGGTTGAAAGCAAAATAAACGAGTAGCTTTTGATAATTATCCAGGGGAAATTATGATGGCAAGGACGGTATTTTTTAATAAACCAACTGGCAAAAATTTTTATCGCTCTTTTCTGGCGCTGTTTCTGACCGCAGCAACTCAGTCAGCGTTTGCTGAAACTGCTTATGATTTCGATGAATCTTTTGTAAAAAATTTAGCTGGTGTAAAAGTAGATGTTTCCCGCTACGCAACAGGTAACCCCATTGATCCCGGCATCTACACGCTGGATATCTTTTTAAATGGCCGTCAGATTGGTCGGGAGAATGTTCAGGTTGTGCGTGAGGGAGCCGGTACTAAGGCCTGTCTTTCCTATGATCTGGTAAAAATCCTTTCCATTAAAGATACAGTTTTCAGCTCTGATCAAGCTGAAGAGTTACGTACAGGTAAGCAATGTATAGCACTGGAAAATGTGGTTAAGGAGAGTCATGCCGCAATCAACACCGCTGATATGCAAATGGACATCTCAATTCCACAGATTTATCTGCTGCGCTCAGCACGTGGCTATGTCGCTCCAGAATTCTGGGATAAGGGCGAAACGGCATTAACACTTAACTATGACACCAACTATTACCGCTCTGTTAACGACGGACGTGAATATGACTCTTTTTATGGCAGGGCGCTGGCAGGTTTTAACCTTGGCGGTTGGATGTTTCGTCATGATGGCTCATTAAGCTGGCGACGCCAGCAAGGTGAGGAGTCTCATCACTATAATGCCATCAACACCTATGTTCAGCGTGATATCCCGCAGCTGAAATCACGCTTATTGTTAGGTGAAGGTAATACGAGTGGCGAACTCTTTGATACCCTCTCATTCCGCGGTGCGCAGATATCGACTGTCGATCAAATGTGGCCTGATTCACAACGTGGTTACGCACCAGAAATTCGTGGTGTTGCGCGTACTAATGCTCAGGTAACTGTATCGCAAAATGGCAGTAAAATTTATGAGACAACAGTTTCGCCAGGCCCCTTTAACATCTCCGACCTCTACCCTACCGGCTACGGTGGCGACTTAGATGTTACTGTAAAAGAAGCTGACGGCAGCGAAACGCGCTTTTCAGTACCCTATGCAGCTATGACGAGACTGAAGCGCCCGGGCATGACGTTCTACTCTGTGACGGGAGGTGTGTCGCGTAAAGACAATATGGCTTATACGCCTTCTGTTTATCAGGGCACCATTCAGCATGGCTTTACCAATAGCCTGACCGGTTATACCGGTATCCTGGGATCAGATAACTATATCTCAGCGCTGTTAGGCGGTGCATTTGGGTTACCCATAGGCGCTATCTCTCTGGATATCACCGGTGCTCAGACAAAATATGGCGATGAGAAAAAGCAGGGTGTGAGCTATCGTGCGACCTACAGTAAAAAAGTTTCTCAGACTGACACCAACTTTACCCTCGCAGCGTATAGATTTTCGTCATCAGGCTATTACAGCTATGACAATGCTCTGCAAATTAATAACTATTACAAAAAGAATAAAATTAACGGGACAAATTATCTCTCACGGCCTAAACAACGCTTTTCACTGACTGCCAGCCAAAATTTTGGAGAGTCATATGGGAATATCTATCTTACTGGTTTCGTTCAAAATTACTGGAACAGCACCGGTACAAACACCCAATTTCAGTTAGGCTATAATAATAGAATTGGTCGTGTATCCTATACATTATCAGCAAACCGATTATTATATTCAACCGGTGGGCATGACACGCAACTCTCACTCGACTTCTCTATACCGCTTGGTAGTGAAAGTAAGAATTATGTAACCGGAAGCGCCACACATAATAAAGAGGGTGTAACTGCTCAAACTGCAGTTAATGGCGTGCTAGGTGAAAATGATCAATATAGCTATAACGTAGGTGCTGCACGCGATATCGATAATAAAAAGTCAGGCTCGATCGGTGGTCAATATCGTTCACCTTACAGCATGCTGACAGCGTCATATACAAAGGGAGAGGACTATTATTCAGCCTCAGCAGGTGCCAGCGGAACCGTGGTTGCCTTGCCTGATAGCATCAACTTTAGTGCTTATCAGTCAACAACGTATGCTGTAGTAAGTGCCGCTGATGCGGAAGGGGCTCGGGTGCTTGGTTATCCAAATATAGTGCTGGACGGAAGCGGCAGAGCAATAGTACCTAATCTTAATCCGTACAGGATAAATGAACTGGCGATTGATCCGAAAGGTATTCCGCTTGATGTTGAGCTGGAGTCAACTCAGCAGCGCGTTATTCCTGTTGAAGGTGCTGTAGTCAGACTGGACTATAAAACCAGTAAGGGAAAACCACTTTTAATACGGGCAAATCAGCCCAATGGCAATGCCTTACCCTTTGGTGCGTCAGTTAATGATGAAAATGGCAATCTGGTAACGACTGTTTCACAGGGTGGTCAGATTTACGTCAGGCTGAATAAAGATGTCAGCCGTCTGCATGTTTCATGGGGAAAAACGGCAAATGACAATTGCCTGGTTAACCTTGAATCTGGTGCCGTTCAGTCCAGTGAGAATCAGGCACTGGCGAGACTGACGACAACCTGTAGTAGCGATCAAATGCAGCCGGTGCGGTACGCTTCTAATACCGACAATAAAGATACACAGGGTTAATGAGGTAACATCATGTTTTTTATTTCAGGAAAGAAAATAATGCGCCTCATTGGCTCAGTTTCACTAATATTAAGTCTGATACTGATGGCTACTTTTAATGTTAATGCAGCGGATTCATCAGCCGATGTGACGTTAACATGCAAAATAACATCAAGTACAACGTTAGTTGATGTGAGCTCATTGGGCATTAATATTTCAGCTGCTGTGCCAGTAGGTACGATCGTTTATAGCGGCACGGCAACCGCTAACTTTAAATGTGCTTTGGATAATCTGCAGCAGTACGCAGATGGATTAAGCGGTGAGGTCTATTTTAAGCGCAAGGCGATTGACGCGGGTGCCCTGGGTTATGGATTGACGTTATATACTGGCTATGGCGGAGAGATGAGTACCGATGCCGCAAGTATTGCAACGGGTATCATGATTAGTACTTATGCTTTAACCAGCGGCGGAACCATTGGTTCATATACAGATGTCTCAATCAACGTACCTTATCAGATTGTAAAGACCTCCAACTCTATGTCAGCGTCTACTTCTCTTAAGAGCTATGTAAACGCTTTTGATGTTGGTTCGTTAATATCAGGTAAAGATGTATCATTCAACTTCACCAATATTAAAACAGGTATCACTGTTAAAGATCAGACCTGCTCAGTCGCCGGTGATACCAATCTGCCTGTGCCATTAGGTAGTTACACCACGAATCCCACTAGCGGTTTAGGATCAGGAATCGGTCAGACTAGCGCTACCACCGCATTTAATATTCAGCTTAACTGTGAGGCGCTTCTTTCGGGTTCGTTTGATGTGATGATGCAGTTGGATGGTGACGCGTCTGGCGGATTATCCGATTTGGGTGTGGTAGCACTTAATTCGGCCTCAACGGCGAGTGGCGTCGGTGTACAAATCCTTAATGAAAATGAGCAGCCGATTGCACTTGCTACTCCATTTAACATTGCGACTTACCCGCTCTCATCTGCCTTAGTGACGGTGCCACTCTATGCACGATATTATCAGACTGCTGCGAAAATCAATCCTGGCACGGCTAATGCAGTAGCAACGTATACGCTTAGTTACCAGTAATCAGCAGGGCTCTGCGGAGCCCTTCTTCATATTTTATCTACAGAAAAGGATTGTCTGTGAATAAACTCAAGGAAAAAAATAAGCTCAGGCTTGGTGTATCAGATGAAAGTCCATTTATTCTTTACTCTATCCGGAACATACTCATAAAGGAGTTTTCAGAACTTGATGTTATTGCTTATCCGGTTGAAGCTGATCTTTTGCTGTCTGTTATCAGAGAGGATATGCCCGATATATTAATAACGGACTTTTGCTTTAATTTTGACCGCAATGATGTCAATGGCGTGCGAAAAATAGAACAGATACATAAGCAAAACCCGGAATTAAAAATTATTATTTTTACTGCACAAAACAGCCAGGCTATTTTGAAAAGCATATTACAAATCCCGGTTAATGCCATCGTGCACAAGCGAGATGACATTCGTGATTTGGTCAAAGCATTCAATTGGGTTTGCTCATCCAACTCAGGAATATACTACTCGGAACAGATGAAGAGTTTAATGCTCTCTGCACCCGCAGATCCGGCACAAACACTTTTGTCACCTTCAGAAGTAGAGGTCATTCGATTATTCGCCATTGGATACAGCCTGATGGAGATAGCAAAAGCGCGTAAACGTAGCATAAGCACCGTTGCAACACAGAAATACAACGCCATGCGTAAGCTTCAGCTGCAATCAAACACAGATTTAATTAAGTATGTTTTTGCACAGGAACTCATTTAATCACCTGGCACGAAAAATTTTATAAACAGCGAAAATCATGAAATTTCATAATCTGAATATTGCATTACTGGCTCTAACCTGTGCTCCATTTTGCACATCTGCAACCAACCTGCAGCAAGCTGCTCAGGCTGCATTGAGCTACGACTCAGCATTACAATCCAGTCAGATGACCAGTGCGGCAGATAAACAAAAATACTGGCAAGGTATGGCCGGAATGCTGCCAACATTGACCCTGGAGGGAAACTGGGATCGTCAGGAACAACCGGATAAGAAATATCAGAGTGGGGTTACTAACCACAGTTACGATCTCAGCGTCAGACAACCGCTGTTTGATATGAGTAAATATGCCGGATGGCGTAAAGGTGTTGCGATTGCCAACACTGCTGAAGCACAGGCAAAACAGGCTGAAGAAAAGTTACTTAATGCCATCAGTAATGCTTATTTTACGGTGCTTTATCAGCAGGAAGTTTTACAGGCAGCCAAAGCCGCCAGCCATAACTTTAAGCAACAACAGCAGAAAATTCAGACCGGCTTAATCAACGGTCAAAATACCCGCACTGAACTGGATGAGGCTAAAGCTAACTACGCTCTGGCACAGGCTAAGGAAATAGAAGCTGGCAATCAGCTATTGCTTGCAGGCGAGGCATTTCGCCGTTTATCGGGTATCAGCCCGGACACCGTAGAACCGGTGAATTTTCAGTGCCTGAAAGCATCGCCCTATTCTTCTCTGACCGATGCAATTAATGCCAGCCAGCAGCGTAATACTGATATTAAAATTGCTCTTTTTCAGAATGACCAGGCAGATGCAGATGTCCTTGCGGCTGACGGCGCGCACATGCCAGTGGTCTCGCTCTATGCGCGATACGGCAAGAACTGGAGTCGTAATGACGACGACGACAATATCCTGTATGACGCAATCTTCGGGACGAACTCAAAGAGTAATAACCTCCAATATGGCGTAAACGTTTCTGTTCCGTTGTTTGCCGGCGGTAGTCAGGTTTCACAATCTTTTGAAGCATCTTACCGCCGTCAGGCAGCAAAGTATTCCATGATGGAAGCACAACGCAAAGCGGCAACCGATACCCGTTCTGCCTGGCTTAGCCTGACCAATGGCAAAGTTTTACTCAGTGCTCAAAAGAATGCCGTCGACTCAGCACGTGAAAAAGTGGTGTCGGTCCAGTATGGCCGTGAAATGGGCTTCCGCACCGTTAACGATGAACTGGATGCTCAGCAAAAATATTACACCGCACTCAAAGATCAGGCTGAAGCACGCTTAAGTTATCTCAATGCCCTGATCAGTCTGGCGCAAAGCACCGGATCGTTATCACTCGATATGCTGAATTATTTTCAGTGCCGTTAATCCCTCAATCATGATGAATCTATAAATGGAACAATCACTCTTCCGTCAGGAGGCGCTTGATGCCGCTAACCGGGGTAACCTGGGTATCGTGGCACTTTATTGTCCGCCCTATCGCTGGCTTGTTATTTCTGTGGTGATTTTTATTACTGCCGTGACAGCCCTGTTTTTCATTTTCGGCAGCTATACGAAATATGAATCCTCTACCGGAGAACTGCTGCCTGAGAATGGCATGTTAGTTGTTCCTCCTCCCGTAAGCGCAACCGTAGTGGATATTCCAGTTAAGGAGGGACAACTGGTCAAAAAAGATGATGTTCTTATGGTGTTGTCATCAGAAGTCTCAACACAGATGGGACAGACGCGTCAGGTTATCGCCGAAAATCTGGTGGCTCAGCGGGAACGACTTCAGCAGGATCTTCAGACGCTTGCCAAATTGCATGACGTCGAAATGAAAGGGTTATCCGACACCATCGCCAGTCTGAAACTCCAGCAGGAACAGCTGAGACTTCAACTGACACACCGTCGCAAGCAGGTCGCGTTAGCAAAGCTGCAACTCGATAAACTCAACGCTATGCACCTGGAAGGGTACGCCTCAAACCGTCAACTGGAAGAGCAGGAATCCAATCTGCTCGACAGTCAGGCACGTTACCAAGAGTATCAGCGTCAGCTGCTGGACACGTCGCAAAAAATTGTTCAGGCGGAGCAGCAACTGCATGAAAAGCCGCTGGATGATGAGAAAAAACGCAACGACATCGAACGGCAGCTGGCAGATAACCGTCAGGCAATGGCAGAGAATGAAGCACGCCGATCCATTGAGCTTCGTGCGCCGAAAAGTGGTTATGTCGGCATGATCATGGTCAAAAATGGCCAGATGCTGAATGCCGGCCAGTCGGCAGTCGCGATTCTGCCTAACAATACCAATCTTGTTGCCCGCATCATGGTCAACACGCAATCCATTGGCTTTATCCATCCAGGCCAGCGTGTCGTGCTGCGCTATAAAGCTTTCCCTTACCAAAAATTTGGCCAGCAATATGGCAAGGTAATCGAGGTCTCGCGAACCGCCCTCTCTCCTCAGGAAGTTACCACCTTAACCGGTAAAAACAATGTTCAGGAACAGCAGTACCGGGTTCTGGTCTCTCTGGATAAACAAACTATTTCTGCTTATTCGCAGAATGAAAAACTGAAGCCAGGTATGGCGCTGGATGCCGACTTTATTGTCGACAAACGTCGTCTCTATGAATGGGTACTGGAGCCGATTTTCGCGCTGGGACACAAAATTTCTCTCTGATTTAGAAGGTCTGTTCTGTGTTGTTATTAGAGAAACTCAATTTTAAATGGTTTAACCGCTTACCGATGATTCGTCAGTCACAGGCAGCCGAGTGCGGGCTGGCTTGTCTTGGCATGGTGGCTAATTATCACGGTCATCAGATCGACATGATCACGTTACGCCGCCAGTTCGCCACATCACTCAAAGGCGCCACTCTGGCTGATGTCATCGCTATGGCACAACAGCTCAATATGACTTCTCGCGCCCTGCGAGTGGAAATGGAAGAGCTGTCTAAATTGCGTATGCCCTGCATTCTGCACTGGGAACTGAACCACTTTGTGGTATTGAAGAAAGTACGCGGCAATAAGATCACCATTCACGATCCCGCGCGCGGGATCCGTGAACTGACATTTAAAGAAGCATCGACCGCCTTCACCGGGGTCGCGCTGGAACTGGTTCCCTCCTCTACCTTTGAAGTAAAAGAAGAGAAAGAAAGCATCTCAATGATGAAGCTGGTGGGCAGCGTGACCGGGGTAAAGTCTGCCTTTGCTCAGGTGCTCATCCTCTCAATCGCACTGGAGCTATTCGGCGTCCTCGGCCCCTTCTTTATGCAGTGGGTGATGGATATGGTGCTGGTTTCTGCTGACTATTCTTTGCTATCGCTGCTCGGTGTGGGCTTTATCATGATCGCGCTGTTTCAGACTATCGTTACAGCGTTGCGCTCATGGGTAATGAGCTGGTTCTCAAGTCAGCTCAGTGTGCAGTGGACCGTAAATGTCTGTCACCATATGTTAAAGCTGCCGCTGGAATGGTTCGAATCACGCCACGTCGGAGACATTCTCTCCCGTTACGGTTCGCTTAATACCATTCAGAGTACGCTGACTTCCCGTTTTATCAGCACCGTACTGGACGGTGTCATGTCAATCGTCACGGTAGTGATGCTTTTCATCTATAACGCGCAACTGGCGTGGCTGGTCATTGGACTTTTTCTCGCCTATGCACTGCTACGTTTCATGGCCTACGATCCGGTTCGCCGCGCCAATGAAGAACAAATCATCAGCTCGGCCCGTACCCAGTCTTCTCTGCTTGAAACGCTGCGCGGTATCCAGGCGGTTAAAACCAATAATAAACAGGTGCCCCGCCTCTCGGCATACATGAACTTTCTGGTGGATACCACCAATAAAGGCATCGTGATTCAGAAGCTCAACATCCTGTTCGGTTCGGCTCAGGGATTGCTAACTTCAGTGGGCCGTGTCGTTCTGGTCTGGCTTGCCGCGCTGCAGGTCCTGGATGGCAACTTCTCTGCCGGTATGCTGACCGCCTTTATCAGCTTTTCCGATCAATTCATGAGTCGCGGTTCAGGTTTGATCAATGCCATCATCGATTTTCGTATGCTGAGAATGCATGGTGAACGCCTGGCCGATATTGTTCTGTCTGAAACAGAAGCCAGTTCTGAGGGCAATCCGGGTCTGGTTAGTAAGGAAATCGACAAGGAGACAGACGTACCGCAGGACATCAAGCTCATCAATATCCGTTTTCGTTATGCGCCGACTGAACCCTGGGTTGTCGATGGTGCCAATCTGGAGATTAAAGCGGGTGAGAGCCTTGCCATCGTGGGGCCATCCGGCCAGGGCAAAACTACGATGGCCAAAATTATTCTTGGCCTGCTGCACCCTGAAGAAGGCACCATCACCGTGGGTGGCATGGACATCACTCAAACCGGACTTGAACATCACCGTAATCGCATCGGCTGCGTAATGCAGGATGACATTCTCTTTTCAGGCTCAATCAGCGAGAACATCAGCTTCTTTGATAACGAACCCGATCACGCAAAAATTACCCGCGTGGCCCGTCTGGCTCAGATTCATGGCGATATCATGAAAATGCCGATGAATTATCAAAGCCTGGTAGGTGATATGGGCTCGTTTTTATCGGGTGGCCAGCTACAACGTATCCTGCTGGCGCGCGCACTCTATCGTGAACCTAAAATCCTGGTACTGGATGAAGCCACCAGTCATCTGGATATCTATAACGAAGCGCAGATCAACAACGCAATTAAGCAGATGAAGATCACCAGAATCATCATCGCACACCGCCCGGAAACTATCCGAAGTGCCGATAAAATCGTCCTGTTAAATAACGGTACGCTCAGCGAAGTCACGGCAGAGCAGTTATTTGGGCAAACAATAAATCATAATGAAACGGAGATTACCCATGTATAAGACTATTTGTCGCTTCACTGAAGGCACAATTACCTTGCCGGAAGGCTACTCCGAGCGAACTCTGAATACGCTGGCTGATACACGATCTGTTCTGCCACCAATCACTATTTCCCGTGATAAGTTAGGCGACCATAACAACCCGGAAGAGTATATCCTTAGCCAGCTCGCTATCCTGCAAAAGCAGATGAAAGACTGGCAACAGGAAGCCCATCAATCAGTAGTTTTGGGGGATAACCTGACGACAGGAATCATGATTAGTTATGACTTCCTGCGACCAGATAATCTTCGTGTTTATCAGAAACAAGCCTTATTCACGCTCAATATGGAAGACATATTGATTTTCTCTCTGTCGAAAGCGAGCCCCATAACCGCTAACGATTTACAGCTTTTCTCAGATACCCTGAAAAGCTTCCGTACCTGGTAATCTGCAAAGTACAGATAAAACAAATCGGAAGAGCATATGCTCTTCCGGTTTGCGTTTCGGTTATCAGTCGATGCATTCAGTAACGCTGACAGGTGAAGAGATAGGAGAGCGGTCCGCCAACCAGATAGGTCTTTTTATCGATTCTGGTGATATCAAGCTGAAGATAACCCGGATCGAGCGTGATCTCAGCCAGCAGCAGATTAAACACGGCATCCGGCGTCGTATCGTTAGTCGAAGTAATAATTTCTCTTATTTTATAACGGTAAGTGTCACTATCAATCTTATTACCGGCACTGAGTGCAATACGTCGATTAACCGTTGTTACCTCATCACCAAACGTCACCTGCCCATTCAGTAATAAATATCCTGAATCAGAATTAATAAAACGTAGATCCTGGGAAACAGCAAACTCAATTTTTTTATTATCGTTGCGACTAAGATCGTAGCGGCTAAATGTTGAGCAGCGGAAAGGCAGTTCGTTTGTCCGGAGATTAAAATAGTTAATGCCTGCAAAGATCCCCAGCAACAGCATAGCCAGCATTATCGTCAGCGTAAGAGTGGCTTTCCGTTTCAAAACATTCTCCAGTCAAGATAGTAGAAGTTGTCACAGGAAACGATATGACCACTGCTGTTCAGGTTACATGCGGAAAGAATAGTCCGGCCATAATCTTTAGTTGTGAATGCCGTGTTTTTATCGAAATAGATGCGTCGACCCGGCACACAGGATTGATTATTCTCTTTAAGCATTTCAAGTATTTGCTTTTCCAGTGATTTTTGTTCAAACACCTCTAATCCCGGGATAATAACAGCTTCGCAACCGCCTTCCAGTTTGATGTTGCTCATAGAGGCACTCTTTTCAGCAGGCTGACGCACAGTGAAATACCATAAAGCACTGCCAAGCAGCACCAGCATGATTAGGGCGAGCAGGAGCTGTCCGAGATTCAGAGCGGGTTTTTCAACAACATGCTCTGCGATAACAGGATCGGGTAGCATGGGCTGACTATCTGCGACAGATACCACCTGCTTTGCAGGCATCTCATCAACCTGAACCTGCATCGCAACAAAAGCCGGAGAGGATTCGCGTTCTATTTTGATTTCAGTATTGAGTCGGAT
Organism: Pantoea sp. F_5; assembly: GCF_008631595.1. Taxonomy (NCBI): domain Bacteria; kingdom Pseudomonadati; phylum Pseudomonadota; class Gammaproteobacteria; order Enterobacterales; family Erwiniaceae; genus Pantoea; species Pantoea sp. F_5. Next base: position 48,737 of record NZ_VWUO01000022.1, on the reverse strand, counting down.
GCCAATTTTCGGAATGGTGATGATCAGGTTTTCACAGCCATAGGCTGCAAGCGCTCTGCGCAGAATACTCAGATACTGATTCAGATTGCTGTTTGATCCGCGCAGGCCATATTTATCCCAGACTTCGGTCAACAGGCTATCGCGCGACAGTATCTCACCTTCAGAATTCAGTAACTGTTCAAACAGCCGACCCGATGAAATACTCAGACTCAGCATTTCCTGAGTAGGAAGATGGCTTAGCGTACAGTCATCTGAATTGTAACTAATCTGATCATCGATAATGTAAATCATTAAGAAATCACTGAATTTGCGCTCATTTTGGACAGTATAATTCAGCTTATTTAAAGAAGCACTAAACAGTGAACGCAAGCGCAGGATAGTAAGGGACGTTAAAATCAGGCACTCAAGCGGGTATTCGATTCATGTCTCTGGCTGTGCGGCCCAGGATCGGCCGTTCAGAAGTTATCATCTGCGGAAGATTCAGCGTTATAAGCCCTGTCAGTGAACACACTATCCGTATGACTCCACTGGCTTGCTGAATCTGAAGATTAACGCTATCAGCACCCTTCATCCGCTGCAATTCATGGCTTTTGCCTGCAGCAGGGCCTGGAGTGTGGCCAGCAATCGGCTTTACCAGAGCGTACATTCATAAGTTTTTTGAATCGAAACAGGCCATTGGCAAAGTCATCTGTTCAAACCGGCTGGCGATGATCATGCAGCGTGCCGAAGCCGCGATAGCCGACGCTTCAGGAGCATCAGAACAACTGCGGCGGCTGTTTGGCACACTTTCTGGCACTGAGCTTTTTTTCACGAACGCAAACGCTATGATATTGCCGCCGTCGCATCACGTGATCGCTGACCATCAGCGATGGCTTGCGAAAAGCGGCTGCTGAACCTGATTCAGCAGACCCTCCGCCATGGAAGAGAAACCGGTGAGCTTGAGCGTAAAACCCCTGCAGACGAAGCAGCAGAAGCGATTTACAGGGTGATCAAACGCGATGCCAACCCAGTACTGTTGAAGTACAGCCTTGATGAAGGGGAAGAAGCCTCTGCCCAATTGGTCGCACTCGTATTACGCAGTCCCGCCCCCTGAACGTAAAACCTCAGTGACCCTTTACTTCATTGGACCTCTATCATCCCGATGAAGCAGCAGGCAATCTTGACCTGGTGACGCTTAATGCCCGATCTGCCGCGCATAATCTATGCCACGTCCAACGGATTTGGCTTTTTGGCGGCGTCAACACCCGCATCCTGCTGCGCTAAGTGGTAGTAACAGCACCGTAACGATTAAATCTGTGCATCCACACTGGCTGTGCGGGTTTTAAATTACAGGGATATTCTTGTGTGCGGGGTAATCTCAGACACGCCCTTTTGGCAATAGCTTTATAAATCTGTACCTTTCCTGACAAAATTGCCGGTGCCTTGCCGTCTGCCCTTTTTTTTCAGCACTACAATTAGTTGTATGAAAACAACTTCAGAGAACGTTGATGAAAATTGCAGCTTTTGATATTGGTGGTACCTCTTTAAAAATGGGTGTGATTGACGATCAGGGAAATATTCTGACCAGCGATAGTGCTGATATTTCTCATAACGCACGCGATAAAATACTTGATGAAATCCTGGCCTGGCTGGAGAAAAATCCCGGTTGTGCTGGTATTGCCGTCAGCACACCGGGTTATATTGATGCAGACGCCGGTTATATTGCCATGGGCGGCACCATACGTGACTTTGACCAGTTTCATCTGAACCAGTGGCTGACAGAAAAAACGTCCCTGCCTGCTACCGTCGAAAACGATGCACACTGTGCGCTACTGGCGGAAAAGTGGCTGGGAAAAGCAAAAAAGCTCAACGATTTCCTGATGCTGACGATAGGCACCGGGTTAGGCGGAGCGGCTTTTTGCAATGGCGCACTGATTCGGGGTGGACGCAACCGGGCGGGCGAGTTTGGTTGCCTGCTAACATCGCGTCCCACCAGCGGCAATATTGAACGTCATACCATGAGCCAGAGCTGTACCATGACGGCGCTGCGGGAGAATTACAGCCAGCTTATTGATAAGCCTGTCGACGACATCAGTGGTAAAGATGTCTTTGACGCATACGACCGTAATGAAGATGCCGCGCAGCAGGTGGTAAATAAATTTTATGCGGATCTTGCGGCCTGCTTATATAACCTGTTCAGCGTGTTCGATCCGCAGAGGGTATTTATTGGTGGAGGAATTACCGAGCGCGAACCCTTCCTCGAAGAACTGGGAGAGCAGCTGGCAAAATATGATCCTGATATCCGCATAGATGCCGCAACCTACGGTAACGACTCCGGCATGCTGGGCGCAACCTGGAATTACCTGCAGCGCCAGCCGGCGGGCAATAAGACCTGAGAGCTTTGCTTTCCCTGACATGAAAAGTTGTTATCAGGTCTTATCCGCAGAGGCTTAATGCTGGATGTTAGCCAGATCGTCTGAGGAAAGGCCTGTCATTTCCATAATGGTTTTACGTTCAAGGCCGCGCTGTAACATAACGCGAGCGATTTCCAGCGTGGCTTCGCGCTTACCTTCACTGCGGCCTTTCTCCATTCCCCGCTGTTCGCCCAGCTCAATACCTTCAGCGCGACCTATTTCAATACCTTTTTGCTCAAGCTGCTGTGCGATAGTCATCAGTGCATCTCCGTGTTGCGGCACCCGCTGTGCCAGTTCGCGAACAAAAGCTTCGTGATCAGCTGATTCACCTGCCTGCATTAAATAGTGTATCAGCGCCAATACCTGGGGTGAAGAAAGATAATCGGCCATCAGTAAGGTGCTCAGACGGTCAATGATCGAAGCCATATCACGTTGATGAATATGCTTCTGCATCAGCGTCAGTGCGGCCATGCTGCGGTGCGTCATAATCTCCTCATCAGGGATAACCGTAACGTCCACCAGCGGAAAAGCGCTTCTATAAAGTTGTTCTGCCACAGCCGGATCGTCAAATTCGTCGAACCAGCGGGTCGAATAAGGATAGGGCGTGCGCTTACCGGTGTAGAACAATACAGGGATTACCAGGGGCAGCTTTTTATGACCCGCCGCAAGATGCTGTTGCATAGCGGCAATCGCATAACGCATCAGACGAAACGCCATATGTCTGTCAGGTGTAGATTGATGTTCAATCAGAACGTGTATGTAGCCGTCCCCGGCTGAGGTTTTAAGACTGTACAGAACGTCACTAAAATATTGCCGCAAATCGTCTTCGACAAAGGAGCCGGATTCAAGCTTAAGTGTGCCGAGATCGCAGATTTTACGGAGTTCTTCAGGAAGATGCAGCTGCATAAAATCTCTGGCAACATCCGGATTTGCCAGAAACTGTCGGAATGTCGCATCATGAGGTACAGGGCTCTTTTTCTTTCTCATCGGTTTACTTTCTATAAGGTTCACATACTGATAGGTGAGGGGAAAATGGTTTATCCAGGCCGGATGCCAATATTATCGCTGTGTTATCTGTGAATTAAAATGCACTGCATCCATACTGGGTTAACTGTAATATTTAAAAGTAAAGTTAATGCATTCAAAATAAGTCACCCCTTGATAACAACAATTTAATTACTTATAAAACAGCAATATATATGCAGATAAACTGACAGAATTATGATCTTTCCATATCCACCAACAATATTTAAACCGAAACAAATAAGAGGCAATGAATTATAAAAAACAATTATTATCTGATTTAACTGTTTTTTCAGCATAACTCACCGATAATAAATCAGCTCAGTTAATATTTATAAACCATGCCTGTTAATTAGCAGCATTACTTTCACTAGCAATGTATTGTTATTTCCTGCCAGCCGCTATATCAGCATTGCTTTATTCGGTAACCGGGTTAATTAATGACTCTAAGCCCTGCAGTGGATATTAATGATGTCCCTATCCCCGTACGGGCGCATCAAACAGACTCAGCACCACGACGAGAAGGGTATAAACCAGCAGATAGAAAAGAATCAGCGCAGCCAGCAACATGCGATGGCTACGCATCTCACTTTTCTTCATGGTGCCATTCAGAAGGTGTAGCTCAATGCCAGCGTGGCCGAGGTACCATTGTGCCGGGCGACGATGGGGCTATCTGAAACATGCTTATCCAGCCAGGTGTAATCGCCAATCACGCTGACAGCCCAGGCGGGCGTGAACTGATGACTCCATGTCAGGCTGGTGTCTGTGCCATAAAATCCCCCCGCGGCGTTATAGCGTTCAAACCTGCTACGTGCACTCTGCCCGCTGCTCACGCCATACCAGGTATTCATATAACGCGCATCGCCAGCCAGACCTGCCACCTGCAATGCCACCGTATCGTCCTGGGTCTGCCAGGGGATCAAGGTTACAGACGTCCGGTACTGCACGCCCTGACTATCACTTAATGGCAGCGTCGCTTTACCCTCAACCACAAACCACGGGGTGACTGACCAGCCTGCTGCCAGCGCGGTGTTAACCGTTGCGTCGATATTGCCCATGCCTCTCAGCCGATCATCACCGTCGCGCCACGATGAATTGCGGTCAGAGCGACCCAGCCCGTAGCCCAGCGTATGTTCCAGATACAGCCCGTTATCCGCCTGCAGGTCATAGCCAATGCCTTTCAGCGAGTCGAAAAAGAATGCTCCGTCGCGCGCCTGAATGACCGGCATCAGCTGCCAGTGCTGCTTGTCTGCGCCGCTATAGCGCGGGGCATTAATACCCGCAATGCCCAGCGTCAGGCTGGGCGGTGGCGTGGCGCTTTCATCAGCTATAGCAGTAGCGGCACTCAACCCCAGCGAAAAACAGACCATGTGAAGCGTTATTTTTCCGGTTATCATCACGTTTCCTCATTATCACATCAGGTGCGGAGCTGAGGGATTCAGTGCCGCGTCACTGGCCGGAGTATGCGAGGCGAGTGTCAATGAACGACCAGGGATTTATGAAGAAACAGTCAAGGTGATCCGAAAATGCAGTCAAAACGTGTACTGATTATTGAAGATGACGCGGATGCGGCGGGTGTCCTTGAGGCCTACCTGAAACGTGAAAATTATGAGGTCATGATTGCCGGTGACGGAGCCGGCGGGCTGGAAACTGCAGGACGCTGGCAGCCCGATCTGATCCTGCTGGATATCATGCTGCCAGGCATGAACGGCACCGAAGTGCTGGCTGCGCTGCGGCGGCGTGACAATACTCCGGTAATCATGGTGACGGCGATGGGTGACGCGCCGGACCGTATCGGTGCCCTGCGCTATGGCGCAGATGACTACGTGGTCAAACCCTATCATCCGGGCGAGGTCGTGGCGCGCGTTCAGGCCGTGCTGCGCCGCAGCCAGAGTCATGCGCCCGTCGCAGAATTGCTGCGCTGGGCGGGTCTGGTGGTTGATCCGCTGGCACTCACCGCCGTGGTTGATAGTGAAAGTGATGCACCGCGCCGCCTCGATCTGACGCCCACTGAATTTTCCCTGCTGGTCACCCTGATGCGTGCGCCGACGCGGCCTTTTACCCGCCTGTTTTTGCTGGAGCATTGTCTGCCGGAAAGCGATGCACTGGAGCGTGTAGTCGATACCCACGTCTATAACCTGCGTCGTAAACTGGAGGCTGCAGGCATCTCTGACGTCTTACCGGCAGTTCGCAGCGTCGGTTACCGGTTCAGACAGCCATGAAGAACAATACGCATACCTCACTGTGGCGCTGGATCTGCATCCGGGTGCTGTTTCTGGCCATCGGCAGCGTGATCCTGATCGCCGCCTGTATGTGGCTGCGCTTTGCGGTGCAGGCGTTCTGGGTCTACTACCGCATGCCGCCCGCGCTGCTTAGTGAGTTCACCCAGCTGCGCCATCATCCCGCCAGCGATCCAGCGCGCTTTCATCAGATTGTCGATCAGTGGTGGGGGATCAACTTTTCCGATCCCTCGCTGGCATCATCTGACTGGCTGACAGTGCTGCTCCTGGTGGTGGTCACCATCCCGTTTATGGTGATGATGGCGCTGCGTTTCGCCCGTCCGCTGTCGGCGCAGTTCAGCCAGCTGGCGACGGCGGCGCGTGCGGTGTCGAAGGGGGAATTTGGCCGGACGGCGGCGGTAGTGAAAGAAGCGCCGCAGGAGCTGGTGCGCTTTACCGAAGATTTTAACCAGATGACGCAGCAGCTGGCGCGTTACGATCGCGAGTTGCGCACTTCGCATGTGGCGATGGCACACGAACTTCGCTCGCCACTGACGGCGGCAATGGGCCGCCTGCAGGGCATTCTGGATGGTGTCTTCCCTGCGGAGCCGCAGCAGCTGGCGATGATCATGAAGCAACTGACACAGCTCAGCCGCCTGACAGATGAACTGCATCTGCTGTCACTGGCAGATGCCGGGCAGCTTACCCTCAACCGAGAGCGATTTAATCTCTCTGAATTGCTGCGCGAGCGTACAGGCTGGCTGCTGCCACAGGCAGAAGAGTCGGGTGTAGCTATCAGCGTTCTCGCACCCGGCGATCTGCTGCTCTGCGCCGACGCCTTTCGCCTGGGTCAGGTCGTGACCATCCTCTGTGAAAATGCACTGCGCTACGCTGCCGACGGTGGCGCACTGTTGATCACGGCCAGCCAGAACGATAAGGCGACCGCACTCACTTTTCGTGATTACGGTCAGGGCGTAGAGCCAGACTTCCTGCCGCAGCTGTTTGACCGCTTTACCCGTGCTGACTCTTCACGCGCCCGTCACTCCGGCGGCAGCGGTCTGGGGTTGTCGATCGCCAAAGCGATTATCGAGGCGCACGGCGGATCGCTGCACGCCACGCTGCCTGCCGACGGCGGTCTGATGATTAGGATAACACTACCGGCGAGATAAATTGTTCTGACTTGACCATTTCTTGATGGTTCATGGAACGTTTCTGGACACAGGCCGGGTTCAATGAGCACAACTCATTACAGGAACCCGGTTATGACAGACTTCTTATCGGATGCTGCCCGCCAGGTGTGGCGTCATCTCTTCAGTGTTCATATCTTCGCACCGATCGTGTTCGTGCTGCTCGGCGTATTCATCATGACCGGCTGCCGGGACAACAATGCCGCCCCGCCAGCCGCCCCGCTCCGCCCGGTCAAAACGGTGATTGCCCCGCCGCTCAGCAGTGACGCGTCACGCGTGCTGACCGGTGAAATCCGCGCCCATGAAGAGATTGCGCTGGCCTTCAGGCTGGATGGCCGGGTGGTGAGCCGCGCTGTTGAGCTGGGTGACCGCGTAAGCATAGGGCAACCCCTGGCCGCGCTGGAAAATGATCAGCCTCGTAATCAGCTGAACAGTGCGCGGGCCGATCTCGACAGCGCTCGTGCCGCCGAACGGGTCGCCGCGCTTAACCTCCACCGGATGCGACTGCTGATGCCCGGCGGAGCCATCGCCCGCAGCCAGCTGGACAGTGCCGAGGGAGACTGGCAGAGCGCGCAGTCCCGCCGTCTCAGCAGCGAAGCGGCGCTGAAAAATGCCCAGGATAACCTCAGCTGGACCCAGCTCACTGCGCCCGCAGCAGGCCGGATTACCGCCCTTCCGGTTCAACCCGGTCAGGTGGTCAGCGCCGGACAGACTGTGATGACACTGGCAGCCGGTGATGCACGCGATGCCGTGTTTGATCTGACAACACCTGCTCTGCTGCGAGCTGACGGCCGGACTGCGCTGAAAGTAACGCTGCTCGCTGACCCGGGCATCCAGGCCAGTGGCACGATACGTGACATCAGCCCGCAGGCCGATTCACAGACCCGTACCTGGCGGCTGCGCATCTCAATGAATCAGCCACCGGAGGCGATGGCTCTGGGTGCCACCGTCACGGTCACGCTTCCCGATGCGCAACCGCCGGTCATCGCCCTGCCCGCCAGCGCCCTGACCCGCTTCGCAGACAAGCCTGCGCTGCTGGTGGTTGATGCGGCATCACGCTTACAGCTTCGTCCGGTGGTGCTGGCCCGCTTCAGCGCACAGCAAATCTTTGTCTCTGCCGGGATCCGGCCAGGCGAGCGCGTGGTTACCGCCGGTGTCGGCACCCTGCAGCCCGGTGAAAAAGTGACGCTGGCGCAGGAGGGATCATGAAAAAACTGACTGGCTTTAACCTCTCTGGCTGGGCACTGGCGCACCAGCAGCTGGTGGTCTTTTTCATGCTGCTGGTGATGGCGGCGGGTGTGCTGAGCTATGAACGTCTGTCACGTAATGAAGATCCGGCGTTTACCATTAAAACCGCGGTGATCTCTGCCCAGTGGCCCGGCGCTGACGTGAACACCACCGTGCAACTGCTGACGGACGTGCTGGAACAGAAGGTGCAGGAGATCCCTTCGCTGGATGCGGTTGAGAGCGAGACCCGCGCCGGAGAGACGATCATTTATGTCAACCTGCGCGATGACACGCCGCCATCTCAGGTGGCCGGTATCTGGTATCAGCTGCGTAAAAAGATGCATGACGTGACGTCTTCACTGCCGCAGGGCGTGCAGGGGCCGGCGGTTAACGACGAATTTGATGACACCTTCGGCACAATTTACGGCTTCACGGCGGATGGCTTTACCGCCAGAGAACTTCGCGATCGGGTTGATAACCTGCGCCGCAGTCTGGCCAGTCTGCCCGACATCGGCAAAACCAGTCTGCTGGGTGTACAGGAGCAGCAGGTGGTCATTGCCTTTTCCCCGCGCAAACTAAACGGCATGGGCCTTGATTTACAGCAGGTCAGTGACGCCATCAAAGCGCAGAACGATGTGGTGCCCGCTGGCAGCCTGCGTACTGACCGTGAGAACATCGCGCTGCGGGTCAGCGGCACCCTGACTTCGGTCGAAAGCCTGAAAACAATTACCCTGCATATCGGGGAGCGTTTCATTCCGCTGACCGACCTGGCGACCATCAGCCTGCAACCGGCTGAACCACCCGCGCCCACCTTTCGGGTTAACGGCGTGCCGGCTATCGGGCTGGCGATCTCGATGGCCGCCAGCGGCAACATGCTCGATTTCGGTAAACAGCTTAATCAGCGCATGCAGACACTCGCCGGTCAGTTACCACACGGCATCACCATGACTCGCGTAGCCGATCAGTCTTCCGTGGTGAAACAAGCGGTGAGTGGCTTTGTCCGGATACTGGGCGAAGCGGTTGTCATTGTGTTAGCTGTCTCCTTTGTTTCGCTGGGGCTGCGTGCCGGTCTGGTAGTGGCGGCAGCTATTCCGCTGGTGCTGGCGCTGACCTTTACCGGCATGTTGCTGGCGGGCATCGGACTGCAGCGCATCTCACTGGGCGCGCTGATTATTGCGCTCGGGCTGCTGGAGGATGACGCCATGATCACCGTCGAGGCGATGGTGGCGCGACTCGAAGCGGGCGACAGCAAGTGGCAGGCCGCAACGTATGCATTCAAAACCACCGCCTTTCCGATGCTGACCGGTACTCTGGTCATGATCGCCGGTTTTATTCCGGTCGGATTTGCCGCGTCCAGTGCCGGGGAGTATTGCTACTCACTTTTTGTGGTGATTACGCTGGCGCTGCTTTGCTCATGGGTTGTTGCGGTTATCTTCTCGCCGCTCACCGGCTGCTGGCTGCTGTCAGCGAAGCGCATCAAAGCCCACCAGCCGCCGGGCATGCTGATGCGCGGCTATCACGGGCTACTGGAGATGATTCTGCGCCACCGGCTGATGACGATTGGCGCAGCGATGACGGTACTGCTGGTCAGCCTTTACGCCACCACTTTTATGCAGGGTGAATTTTTCCCGGCGTCAGATCGCCCTGAACTGCTGGTCAGCCTGACGCTGCCCGCCAGCGCGGCCCAGGCGGAAACCACGCGCCGAACCGCACAGCTGGAACAGATGCTGCGCAACGATCGGGATGTAGCACACTTCACCAGTTACGTCGGCTCTGGCGCAATACGCTTCTATCTGCCGATGGATGTGCTGCTGGATAATGAAAACATCGCTCAGCTGGTGGTGGTGGCGAAAAGTCTGGCGGTACGCGATAGGCTTCGCAGCAGGCTGGAGAAGAAACTGGCAACAGATTTCAGTGATATCACGACGCGGGTCTCGCCGCTGGAGCTGGGTCCGCCGGTGGGCTGGCCACTGAAATATCGCATCACCGGCCCGGATAATGCCCGGGTGCGGCAGGCTGCCAGTGATCTGGCAGCGCTGATCGCCCGCTCTCCGCTGGCCCGCGGGGTGAATCTCACCGCCGGGGAGCCAGAACGGGTCATGACGCTGGCGGTAAACCAGACCGCCGCCCGAGCCGCCGGACTGTCGTCCGACACCATCGCCTCCGCGCTGAACACCCTGATGTCCGGCAGTTTGGTGACCACCCTGCGCGATCGCAACCGGCTGATTGATGTGGTGCTGCGCAGCAATGATACGGAACGGCAGAACACGGAGACGCTGGAAGGATTGATGATCACCAACGCCAGCGGACAGAAAATTCCGCTGCGCCAGGTGGCGACTCTGAACTGGGGCGTGGACGATCCGGTGATCTGGCGCCGTCAGCGACTCTCATACATTACCGTGCAGACCGACATTGCCCCCGGCCAGCGTGCTGAACAGGTCTCGCAACAGCTCGCGCCTGAGGTCGCCGCCCTGCGCGCCTCACTGCCAGCCGGATACGGAATTGAAGAAGGAGGCGTGGCGGCGGAATCGAACAAAGGCAACGGTTCGGTTTTTGCCCTGCTGCCAGTGACGCTCTGCGCCATGCTGGTCCTGCTGATGATTCAGCTGCAACGCTTCTCCGGCATGCTGCTGGCGCTGAGCATGGCTCCGTTTGGCCTGCCCGGCATTGTCTCCGCGATGCTGCCGGCGGGCACACCGCTGGGGTTTGTGGCGCTGCTGGGGATTATTGCGCTGGCGGGGATCATCATCCGCAACGCGGTGATTATGATCAGTGAAGTGGATGCGAACAACCGCGCCGGACTGCCTGCCGATGACGCTATCCGACAGGCCGCGCATCATCGGGCGCGTCCCATTCTGCTGACCGCCTGTGCTGCAATCCTCGGCATGATCCCCATCGCCCATCAGGTTTTCTGGGGTCCGATGGCGCTGGCGATTATTGGCGGTCTGGTCAGTGGCACGCTGGTGACGCTCACAGTGCTGCCCGCCGCGTTAAGTCTGCTGATGCAGCGACGGGCAGGTTAAAACAGTCGCATAAAATGCCTGGCGAACCCGTGCTGAGAACCGCGGGATCGCCGGACGCATTCAGTTCATCACCTCGACCAGAATCAGCGGGCACTTTCTGACTTTGCAGGCCTGACTGTAGGCCAGCGAGCAGACCGAACAGAGATCGCGCACGTCAGACTGGTACTCATACTCCATGAAATAGCGGAACTGGCCGCCCGCCGAATCTGTTCTCCAGAATCGCTGCGGCTCCAGAATTTCATCCAGTTGCCTGAATGTCAGGGCTGACGGGTTGTGATACCCGACTCTTACGCGGTATGTAGTCATGCACCGATTATTGGCATCCCGGCCACGGGCCGCCAGTTGGTTATTGTTTTCAGTACAATAGCTGGCGCTTATCAACCCGCTTCGCCTGGTGTCACAGGCGGCTCGGCCAGCAGCGCCAGCAGATGCAGCACCGCTTTTGATGGGTGATGCCGACGCCAGGCAAATGCGACATCAGTAAACAGGGTGTTGTTTTCGATATCGCAGAAGCTGACCTCCGGGTTATCGACGCAGCGCAGCGACTCTGGCACCAGCGCAATTCCGCAGCCTGCCGCCACCATGCCCAGCGATGTGGTGATCTGTGGTGCCTGCTGAAAAGTGTGACGGGAAAAGCCCGCCCGCAGGCAGGCAGGCCGTGACAATCAGCTCATACAGGCTAGGTGAAACGTCGCGCGGGAAGATTATCAGGGTTTCATCCGCCAGCGCGGACAACGCGACTGCGGGCGTGCCGCTTAGAGGATGGCTGCGCGGCAGTGCTATCAGCATCTTCTCGGTGGAGATCACGCGCAGATTAAACGCCTTACTGCTTTCGCACGGCAGGCGGATAAAGGCCGCATCCAGCAAACCCTCCTGTAGATCCTGCATAAGTAACGACATGTTCTCTTCACGCGTTAGCAGCTCCATCGCCGGATAGCGATCTGTAAACTGACGGATAAGGGTGAAGATGCGCGGATTAAACGCCACCGAGCTGGCAAACCCCAGCGACAGCTGGCCACTGATCCCGCGGGCAATACCTCGCGCGTTCTCCAGCGCCTGATCGGCCAGTTGGACAATTTGCTGCGCATCCGCCAGAAACGCTTCCCCCGCTTCAGTAAGTTCCACTCCGCGCGTCAGCCGCTTCAGTAGCGGTGTGCCAATCTCCTGCTCCAGCCGCAGTATCTGCTGGCTCAGCGGCGGCTGAGAAATTCCCAGCATTTCAGCGGCTCGGGTGAAGTGAAGCGTCTCGGCTACGGCAACAAAATAACGCAGGTGGCGCAGTTCCATATCAAAAACGTCTCAAAGTTAACAGGTTTCGCTATTGGACCCACCGACTGAATCGGTTCACCATTAGGTTAACACGGCTTAACGGTTAATCGATGAGGCATGAAATGAGCAATTGTGTAACTGATTGTTCCTGTGAGAATCAACTAAAACATACTGTCTTAACGCTTTCCCAGGATGCACCAGAAAGCGTTATCTATCAGACCTCTTTAATGAGTGCGTTGCTGAGCGGCGTCTACGACGGGAATGTTCGCATCGCCGACCTGCTGCGCAAAGGGGATTTCGGCCTGGGCACATTTAACCGGCTGGATGGCGAGATGATTGCGTTCGACAGCAAGGTCTATCAGCTGCACTCAGATGGCAGTGCGCATCCGGCCGATCCGGCTCAGAAAACCCCGTTTGCGGTCATGACCTTTTTCAAACCGCAGCACCTGTTTGCGTTTGACCGGCCGATGTCGCGTGAAGACATCCATCGGGTGATTGACAGCGAAATCATCTCCGATAACCAGTTCTGCGCGTTGCGCATCAGCGGTCGTTTCAGCCGCGTCGACACCCGCACTGTGCCATGCCAGTGCCGTCCCTATCGCTCCATGCCGGAAGTGCTGGGCGATCAGCCGACCTTCTCCTTCAGCCAGCGTGAGGGCGAACTGATTGGCTTCCGCACCCCGCAATATATGCAGGGCATTAACGTGGCGGGCTATCACGAACATTTTATTACCGACGACCGCGAAGGCGGCGGCCACATTCTCGATTATGCGCTGGAACAGGGCACCCTGACCTTTGGTGCCATCAGCAAGCTGGTCGTGGATCTGCCGCAGGACAGTGACTTTCTCAATGCCGACCTGAACCCCGCCAATCTTGACGCCGCGATCCGTGCGGTAGAAAGCTAATCAGAGGAATGACGATGAAAACTCCAACCGATACCACGCTCTGGACCTGCGGCGCTGACCTGGTGGTCGCACAGCTTGAGGCGCAGGGCGTGCAGCATGTTTTTGGCATTCCTGGCGCAAAGATCGATAAGGTTTTTGATTCCCTGCTGGATTCCTCCATCCAGACTATCCCGGTTCGTCATGAAGCCAATGCCGCCTTCATGGCCGCCGCAGTGGGCCGGCTGACCGGCAATGCGGGTGTGGCACTGGTTACGTCCGGGCCGGGCTGCTCTAACCTGATCACCGGCATGGCCACCGCCACCAGCGAAGGCGATCCGGTGGTCGCCATCGGCGGCCAGGTGAAACGCTCGGACAGCGCCAAGCAGGTTCACCAGAGCATGGATACCGTGTCCATGTTTCGCCCGATCACCAAATATGCGGTTGAGGTGACCGATCCCTCTGCGCTCTCTGAATGCCTGTCGAATGCGTTTCGTCACGCCGAGCATGGCCGGGGCGGCGGTGCCTTTATCAGCCTGCCGCAGGATATTGTCGACCAGCCGGTGACCGGCAAAGCACTGAGCAGCAAAGGTCGACCGGTACTGGGTGCCGCGCCAGACGCGATGATCGACACGGTCAGCCAGGCGATTGCCGGCGCGAAAAATCCGGTCATCCTGCTGGGATTGATGGCGAGCCAGCCGGAAAACAGCGAAGCGATTCACGATCTGCTGAGCCGCAGTCACATTCCGGTCACCAGCACCTATCAGGCTGCGGGCGCGATCAGACAGGATCACTTCTCACGCTTCGCCGGTCGCGTCGGACTGTTTAACAACCAGGCGGGTGACCGGCTGCTGCAACAGGCTGACCTGATCATCACCATCGGTTACAGCCCGGTCGAATATGAACCAGCGATGTGGAACAGCGGTAGTGCCACCCTGATTCACATCGACGTGATTCCGGCAGAGACTGACAACCGCTACCTGCCGGACGCGGAGCTGGTGGGTGATATCGCCGCCACGGTGCGTAAACTGGCAGCACGTATTACCGCGCCGCTGCAGCTGACAGCGGAAGCCGCCAGCATCCTGGAAGATCGTCAGCAGCAACGCAAACTGCTGGCGATGCAGGGTGCCAGCCTGAATCAGTTTGCCCTGCATCCGCTGCGCATCGTGCGCGCCATGCAGGACATCATTAACAGCGACGTGAGCCTGACCGTTGATATGGGCAGCTTTCACATCTGGATCGCCCGCTATCTCTACAGCTTTCGCGCCCGCCAGATCATGATCTCCAATGGTCAGCAGACCATGGGCGTGGCACTGCCGTGGGCGATTGGTGCCTGGCTGGTCGATCCGCAGCGCAAAGTGGTATCGGTTTCAGGGGATGGTGGTTTCCTGCAGTCCAGCATGGAGCTGGAAACGGCTGTCCGTTTAAAAGCCAATATCCTGCACATCGTCTGGGTCGATAACGCCTACAACATGGTGGCAATGCAGGAAGAGAAAAAATATCACCGCGTCTCAGGTGTCAATTTTGGCCCGGTCGATTTCAAAGCCTACGCCGAAGCGTTTGGCGCTGCGGGCTTTGCGGTGACCAGCGCGGCAGAGCTGGAGCCGACGCTGCGTAAAGCGATGGATGTTCAGGGTCCTGCCGTGGTGGCTGTGCCGGTCGATTACGCCGACAACCCGCTGCTGATGGGTCAGCTCCATCTGAGCCAGCTTCTTTAATCTCGTAAAAAGGAAATCAGGATGAAAAACAGAGTGGCATTTGTAACGGGCGCAGGACAGGGCATTGGTGAAGCGATCGCCCTGCGTCTGGCAAAAGATGGGCTGGCGGTGGCCGTAGCCGATTTCAATCAGGAGACCGCCCGCCAGGTCGCGGAGAAGATTAACCAGCAGGGTGGCAAAGCGATTGCCCTGAAAGTCGATGTCTCACAGCGCGATCAGGTGATGGATGCTGTTGAAGAGGCGCGTCGCGCGCTGGGCGGTTTTGACGTCATCGTCAACAATGCCGGTATTGCCCCCTCCACGCCGATTGCTGAGATCACCGAAGCGGTGGTCGACAAGGTCTATAACGTAAATGTCAAAGGGGTAATCTGGGGCATGCAGGCCGCAATTAAAGCGTTCGCCGCAGAAGGCCACGGCGGCAAAATCATCAACGCCTGTTCACAGGCGGGTCACGTCGGCAATCCGGAGCTGGCGGTCTACAGCTCGAGTAAGTTTGCCGTGCGTGGCCTGACACAGACCGCCGCACGCGATCTGGCTCCCGCCGGTATCACGGTCAACGCCTTCTGCCCGGGCATTGTCAGAACACCAATGTGGGAAGAGATCGACCGGCAAATCTCTGAAGCCGCCGGAAAACCCGCCGGTTACGGCACCGAAGAATTTGCAAAACGTATTACGCTGGGACGGCTTTCCGAACCGGAGGATGTGGCCGCCTGCGTCGCTTACCTCGCCAGTCCCGACTCCGATTATATGACCGGTCAGTCGCTGTTGATTGACGGCGGCATGGTGTTTAATTGATCTGCCCTCGCCTGCTGCGTCTCTGCGCAGCAGGCTTCTTTCCTGACCGGGCGAACCGTTAATTTATTTTATCTGAAAAGCAGTTATCCATCAGCCAGTTGCCCGCCTGACCCCGTCTTTGCTCAGTTTTTGTCGCCGCAGAGATTAAAGCTGCTTATCACCCTGCCGATAAAACAGAGACTCCTCTCCCTGTTCGAAGCGACCATGTTAACGATCAACCATAACGAAACCGCCGCCATTACGAACAAATTGCGGTACGGTACTGACTCCGTTCTGGGACGAACGGTTGAACGGCTATCATCAGGGATGCGGATTAACAGTGCCAAAGACGATGCGGCAGGTCAGGCGATAGCCAACCGTATGACGGCCAATGTCAACGCCGACGCAGTAGTGGCACGCGGCCTTAATGACGCCATCAGCTATTCCCAGACCGCCAGTGGCGGCCTGGGCACTATCGTCGATCTGCTGATTCAGGCGCGTACGCTGTCAGTCCAGGCCGCTAACGGTACGCTGTCGGACGCGGATCGGCAGAGCGTCAACAGCCAGTATCAGCAGATACTGGCCGGCATCAACGACGTTGCCGATCATACCGAGATTTTCGGGCGTTATCCGCTGGCAACCGATAATCCCGATCTGCCGCCTGCGAAACTGGGTAACGTTGACCCTATCAACGTTAAGTTCCCGGAGCCGGGCAAGAGTTACTCGTTTACCTCGGGTGTGATCCCGCTGGCCTATATTCCGGCAGGCTCAACATCGATAAGCATTACCATTGACTCACTGGGCCAGGATGACGATCTCCAGCTGTTTACCCGCGACGGCAAGCATCTGGCCGGTACGCCGCTGGACGGCAGTGCGCCTGATTACACCTGGGTCAGTAAAGGCATAACAGATCCGACAACGGCACAATCCCGCCTGCTGACCAGCAATAATGGTTTCTCCACTGGCGCGACCTATGACAGCTCACAGCTGCTGGAAGGCGGCACGAGCTGGGCGCTGGCGGGCAGTAACAGCAGCAGCTACAACGGGATGACCATCACCTACAGCGGTGACGGCGACCGTTATGAAGATGCCGCCAGCGGCGATTTCAACAACGGCACCAATACCGGCACCCGGCTGGAGCGCATCTCGCTGGACACCGTTAGCGAAGATTTGATTGTCGTGGTGGTAGGCAACGGCTCCTTCACCGGTAGTCTGACGTGGGGAAACCTGCCGGAACCTAAAGGCGTGCCTGCAACGCCGCCACATGAGAGTCGTCCTCTCGAAGTGATCACCAGCGCCGATTATGGCCAGCCGATCCAGTCGGATAGCATCCCCGCTACGCCGTCAGATACCAAAACGCTGGGACTCAACAACACTACCCTGCTGACCAGTGGTGACATCTCCACCACCATGAAGGCGCTGGATAAAGCGCTGGAGAAGATCAGCGGCTATCAGTCGCTCTATGGCGCAAAGATAAACCGTTACGAGTCAAACCGTAATGTGTTGTCACAGCAGGGCGTGGATACCTCAGCGGCTCGCAGCCGCATTCAGGATGCAGACTATGCTGAAGAAGCGAGTCAGCTGGCGCGCAGCCAGATTATCCAGCAGGGACAGACAGCCGTTAGCAAGATGGCCAATAAAACCCCTGAGATGATCATCCAGCTGCTTGGCAGCTAATACCTTTCACCGGCTAAGCCGCCTGGTTTAGCCCTTTCTCTTTTTGTCCTGCACCCTGACTTCTTTGCGCCTGCTCTGGTCCGAAACACCGGGTTACGCTTTTGCGCCTGTTGATCTCAGTCACACAAACTCGTTTAAGATTCGTTTAAAGATGATCGCGATCACCCTTCCTTGTTAAAGAAATGCTAAATCCTGACAACTATTTAATATCATCCTGCTGTGCAGGGTTAATTAAAACAACAGGTTAATTGTTACCATGCTAACTAATTACCTGAATTTTCCTGGCTTCATGTAACTTTTTCATTACTTTTACGCCATTGTGAGGGCTGCTATTTTGCTGACGATACTGGGTTTTTCCATGGTTGTTTGCTTCATGTATCTGATCATGACCAAACGCATGTCAGCCTTAATTGCGCTGATCCTGATACCAACCCTATTTGCGCTGATTGGCGGATTTTACGCCGGACTGGGTGCCATGATGCTGGATGGCGTCAAAAAGCTGGCCCCGACCGGCGTGATGCTGACCTTCTCCATTCTCTATTTTGGTCTGATGATCGATGCCGGACTGTTTGACCCGCTGGTACGCTTTATTCTCCGGCTGGTTCGCGGCGATCCGCTTAAAGTGCTGGTCGGCACCGCGGTGCTGACGCTGCTGGTTTCACTGGATGGTGACAGCTCGACGACCTACATGATCGCTATCGCCGCGTTCCTGCCACTCTATCACCGGCTGGGCATGAACGTGCTGATGATGAC
Source organism: Pantoea sp. F_5 (assembly GCF_008631595.1). NCBI lineage: Bacteria > Pseudomonadati > Pseudomonadota > Gammaproteobacteria > Enterobacterales > Erwiniaceae > Pantoea > Pantoea sp. F_5. The sequence continues at coordinate 30,593 of NZ_VWUO01000022.1, read as the reverse complement.
CTGCCTGGTCAACCTCGCCAGCGGCATCATGAACCTCTCTCCCTGGGGTGGACCGACGGCACGAGCCGCCGCGGCACTGCGCATTGATGCTCTCGACATCTTTATTCCGATGCTGCCTGCGATGCTGCTCGCCTGCGTCAGCCTGGTAGCGATGGCGGTGCTGTTTGGTCTGCGTGAGCGTAAACGGTTAGGCGTGATGACCATGAAAGATCACCATTTCGACAACATTGAACTGGGCCTCGGCGATGCCGAAGAGTGCGCCGCCAACCGCCGTCCGAAGATGTTCTGGCCTAACTTTATCCTGACCACCGTGCTGCTGGTGCTGCTGGTGATTGGTTTAATGCCGATTCAGATCCTGTTTATGCTGGCGTTTGCCATTGCGGTGATGCTCAACTATCCCACGCTGGAGGAGCAGAAAGCCCGTATCAGTTCCCATGCCGGTAACGTGCTGGCGGTGACCGCACTGATTTTTGCCGCCGGTATCTTCACCGGTATTCTCTCCGGCACCGGCATGGTGGATGCCATGGCGAAGAGTCTGCTGGCCGTGATCCCAACCAGCTTCGGACCTTACCTGGCGGTATTTACCGCGCTGGTCAGCCTGCCGTTCACCTTCTTTATGTCAAATGATGCTTTTTACTTCGGCATTCTGCCGGTTATCGCGCAGACGGCGGCCAGCTATGGCATTACCGCAGAAGAGATTGCCCGTGCTTCCATTGTCGGTCAGCCGTTCCACCTGCTGAGCCCGCTGGTGCCGTCAGTCTACCTGCTGGTGGGCCTGGCGAAAGTCGATATCGGCGACCACCAGCGCTTTGCCATCAAGTGGGGGATTCTGGTCAGTCTGGTATTAATGGCGGGCGGTCTGTTGACCGGTGCTTTCCCGCTGTTCCACAGTTAATTCTCTGCTTTCTGGCGGATAACCGGCTTTTTTCGCCCGGTTATCCGCTTCACCGCTCCGCCTGTTGTTTCAACCCGCTCTACACTCTATAGCCAGGCTGATGTGCTGCGCGCCGGACAGGCCGTAGTCTCTCAGAGATTTTGCCGATGACCCTATGGAGGCCCGATGAAAATTCACCACCTTAACTGTGGCTGTATGTGCCCGCTGGGCGGCGTGTTTTATGATGGATTCAGTAAAGGCCTGAAAGCGCACCTGGTCTGTCACTGCCTGCTGATTGAGACAGACCGCGACGGGCTGGTGCTGGTCGATACCGGCTTTGGCCGTCAGGATATCCATACGCCCGGCAGTCGCCTCTCGGGCTTTTTCCGCGCCTTAAACAATATTCAGCGGCGTGACGATCTCACCGCCTTATCACAGGTAAAGGGGCTGGGCTTTCGGGCTGACGATGTGCGCCATATTATTCTGACCCATCTCGATTTTGATCATGCTGGCGGACTGACCGATTTTCCGCAGGCGCGCATCCATCTGATGCAGCAGGAGGTCGATACCGCCCACCAGCGTCACAGCTGGTTGTCGCGTGAGCGCTATCGTCCCGGACAATGGGGCGGGATCGGCAACTGGGAAACCTATCAGCCGCAGGGGGAAACGTGGTTTGGTTTTGAGGCGGTTAATCGCCTGCGGGATTTACCCCCGGAGATTCTGCTGGTGCCGCTGGCGGGCCATACGCCGGGTCACGCGGGCATTGCGATTCAGCAATCCGATGGCTGGCTGCTGCACGGCGGCGACGCCTGGTTCTACCGGGGTGAAATGCGGCAACCGACGCGCCACTGCACGCCGGGACTGCGCTTTTACCAGTGGATGATGGGCATGGATAATGTGGCCAGACGGCACAACCAGCAGCGACTGCGTGAACTCTCCTGCCTGCGCGGCAACGAAATCACCTTTTTCTGCAGTCACGATGCGCGCGAGCTGGATGCGTTGCAGGTCAATACGCCGCTGCGCTGATGGGATAAACTCCGTAATAGTGATGGGGCAGCTACCTCAGAGCGAGGATTAAGCTGTCCCGTCGCGCCCCAGGGACGTCACGATCCCCGGATGCAGAGGCACGCCGGAAACGTCTGTCGTTTCTCGTACCTTGTGCAGATCGTATGCAGCCTGCATGGATAGCCAGAGCCGCGCCGCAATACCCAGCCCAGTCTCCAGCCGTACTGCCATTTCCGGGCTGACGGAGACTTTACCGTTTGCCACTTTGCTCAGCGATGCCGCCGAAACGCCCAGCTGTTTAGCCAGACTGCGCAGACTGATGCCGTTATCTTCCAGATATTCCGCTATCAGGCTGCCTGGGTGTGGCGGTTTAAACATTACCATCAATGATAATCCTTGAGGTTGAGAATGAATGCGTGGACGTTCGTGAATCCGAATGTGATGCGCCAGTTTGCTCTGACCGGAACTGAACAGACGTTCTTCCTTTCCCCGTGCCTGGGTGAAAGCGAAAGCCCGGCTTTTCATTGTACATTGGTTTGTTTTATTCACTGCGGAGGTCTTTATGAAAGCCATCATTTTCGGCGAAGCCCGACGGAATCTTTCTGCCACGATGATTCAGACGGCAGAAGATAAAGCACCAGTAATGATCATCCGCCGGAACGGTGAGTCCTGTGTGCTGATGTCGCTTGAAGAATATAACTCACTGGAAGAGACAGCCTGGCTACTGCGATCGCCTAAGAATGCCCGCAGGTTGACGAATGCCATCGAAAGCCTGCGAAGCAGTAACGAGACTGACAAGGATATTATTGAGTGAAACCGGCCTGGTCCGCAGAAACCCGGCTGGTCTGTGCCGTCAGTCGAAATGCTCTGCCAATTGCCTCATGTCGTTATCACTATTAACGGGCTCAGCAGCGTGTCCTGAGCCCTTACAGGTCAGCCGTTTCAGCGGCGTCGTCATCCACTGCAATTTAATTACGCCGGATCACCCGTCCTCTTTTTAAGCTGCGCGTAAAGCCATGGCGCAGTCAGACTCTCAGCAGATGTGCTGACCGCTTCCGGCGTACCGGATGAGACAATCCTTCCGCCCTTCAGCCCCGAACCGGGCCCCAGATCAATCACCCAGTCCGCTTCAGCCACGATGCGCATTGTGTGTTCCGCCATTACGACGGTGTGGCCGCGCGTCACCAGTTCATCCAGCACAATCAGCAGTTTGTCCATGTCGGATGGGTGCAACCCGGTTGACGGTTCATCGAGCAGATAGAGCGTGGATGTGCGCTGGACGCGTTGCAGCTCCCAGGCGAGCTTGATGCGCTGACACTCACCGCCAGAGAGTTCCGTGGCGGGCTGACCCAGCGTCAGGTATCCCAGCCCCAGAGATCGCAGAGCCGACAGCGAACGCTGGATCCCGTCATACCCGTCAAAGACCCTGGTGGCGTCGTCTACGGTGAGATCAAGCACATCCGCTATGGTCAGGTCGTTCCACTGCACCTCCAGCGTTTCAGGGTTGTAACGGCTTCCCGCACAGACCGAGCAGGTTGCGGTGGCGCTGGGCATAAAGAGCAGCTCAATCGAAATCTGTCCCTGTCCCTCGCACGCAGGACAGCGACCCGCGGGCAGATTGAAGGAAAACCGGCTGGCGCTGAAACCTCGGGCTTTCGCCTCGGGGGTTTCTGCAAACAGCCTGCGGACAATGTCGAAAAAGCCGGTATAAGTAGCCAGATTGGAGCGTGGCGTCCGCCCGATAGGACGTTGATCGATTCTGACCAGACGACCAATAGCGTCATTTCCGCTGACAACCTGCCCCTTAACGTCCGGCACCAGGTCCTCTTCTTCACTCTCTTCACTGTCGGATGTTTTGTCAAAACGTCCGAGCATTTCCGGAAGCACGCGATTCAGCAGCGTCGATTTGCCAGAGCCGGAAACACCGGTAACCGCCGTCATTCTCGCCAGCGGGATGGCGATATCCACGCCGGTAATATTGTTGCAATGGACCTGCTCAAGCCTGAGCCAGCTCTCCGCGGGCCGGCGCTGGCGCATCCCGGTATAGCTGCGGGAGAAGAGATAGCCTGAGGTAGGCGAGGCACTGACGTCTTTAAGCCCTGCCGGTTCACCGTTATAAACAATCTCACCGCCATGCGTTCCCGGGCCGGGACCGACTTCGATGAGCCAGTCCGCCTCGGCAATGAGATCAATATTATGCTCGACGACTACCAGCGAGTTACCTGCACGTACCAGGTTCTTCAGGGATGCGAGCAGCGCTTTGACATCCTCGGGATGCAGACCGGCAGAAGGCTCATCCAGCACGTAAAGCACGCCAAACAGCCGCGATATCAGCTGGGTGGCCAGACGTACGCGCTGCAGCTCGCCGGATGAGAGCAGCGTTGTTCGGCGTCCCGGTGCCAGATGACCCAGTCCCAGCGTCTCAAGCTGTTCAAGCCGCATGCAGATATCTGACGCCATCCGGATCACTGCTTCCCGCAGAGCCGTCTCGACTGGCAGATCCGCTGAGGTGCCATTCGCATAAGGCTTCAGCCGTTCCGCAAGCCCGGAGACCGACAGCTCACTCAGGCTGGCAATGTCATAACCGGCAAAGGTCACGGACAGCGCGTTCCGGTTTAACCTTTTGCCGTGACACGCTGAACAGGGTGTGACAGTGACAAAGCGCGCCAGCCGTTTTTTCGTCGTCTCGCTGCCAGTGGAATAGCTCTGCAATACGATTTTTGCTGCGCTGGTGTAAGTGCCGGTATAAGCGGGCTCTTCGCCAGCCGCCAGCGCTTTTTCACGCTGTTCAGCGTTAAGACCCATAAAAATCGGCACTGATGGCTGCTCGTCAGTCAGCAGTATCCACTGCTGGTCGCGGGCTGAAAGCGTATCCCAGGGGGCATCGACATCGTAGCCGAGTGTCTCAAGGATGCTGCGCAGATTTTTGTTATGCCAGCCCCGCGGCCATGAAGCTATGGCACCCTGCCGGATACTCAGTGACCTGTCCGGCACCATCGCCTCGGTTCTGACGGTATGAACCCGTCCCAGCCCCTGGCAATGCGGACAGGCACCTTCAGGATTGTTAGGCGAAAAATAATCGGCGGTCATAAACGGCACACCGTCAGGCCTTGTGCCCGCACGGGAAAACAGCAGGCGCAGCGTGACGGAAATTCGGGTCAGGCTGCCCACCGTTGAACGCTCCTGCGCGCCAGCCCGGCTCTGCTGTAGGGCCACTGCAGGCGGGAGTCCGTCAATGTTATCCACATCTGGCGCAGCGGCCTGATCGATCAGGCGACGGGCATGGGGTGAAATCGACTCAATAAACCGGCGCTGAGCTTCTGCATAAAGCGTGTCAAAGGCGAGTGAGGATTTCCCGGAGCCTGAAACCCCGGTGAACACCACCATGGCATTCCGGGGAAACCGCAGCGACACATCCTTGAGATTGTGTGTTCTTGCACCCTGTACCGAGATATAAGGATCAATGTGCTCATCCGCGCGATAAGTATGGGCGTTGTCTTGTTCTGTCATGGTGTCCCTGTTTGATGATGCACGGCAGATGAACGATCACCTGCCGTTAATGACTGAAAATCGCAGAGGCTGACCCGGCTTTCGGGCTATCCGGCCCACTACGGGACAGAAACACCAGCAAGGGTAGTCAGGAATTTTAGTCAGCACAACGTGAAGGAAGGCTGATTCAGGGCTGTACAAAAGAGCAGCCCATAAAAAAGCCCGCACAGGGCGGGCTTTAGTTACCGGCTTCACTTCCCGGTTCTGGCTCATTGTCGAACAGGGGAGATACGGCGGCCAGAGCGGCTTCATAATCTGCTTCACTGTGAATCGGTTTGATTTTATAAGTCATCACAATTCCACCGTATTTGCGTTTATCCTGTCGTATGTCGATTTATCTTAAGATGATGGCTGTGCCATTGCGCGCTTAGCAGAAACAAAACACATGAGCACAGAAATGGCGTCCATGCGTTCAGCTCCAGTTATGAACGTTACCCTGGCAGGTCGGTACACATAATGACCATTCCGGGCGAAAAAGACTGAAAGTCGATCCCGCGCCGGAGAGTTAAGTCAAAACATACTCTGTACGCCAAAAAACCCGTCGCTGACGGGTTTTTTCAGGCCTGAAAGAGGAACGTCAACGTGACAGCATTACGGTTTTTTAAACTTGTCTTCGACCTTCTCTTTTGCTTCGGCAATTTTATCCCCGGCTTTTTCCGCGAAACCCTCTTTATGCGCAGGTTCGCTGCCTGGCGTTACCGGACGGCTGTCGTCACCGCGCGCCTGACGCGTGCTTTCCAGCAGCGGATCGGTCGCGGCAGGATTACCGGTCACGGGGTCTGTATTGAGATGGTCGGCGCGGGCATGGTCAATATCCACCTCCTGACGACGTACCGAATCATTGATGGTTTCAACCCGATCGCTGGCCTCTTTACGCAGCACCACTTCTTCAATGATCTGCGCAGTCTTATTGACCACCGGCTGCTCATGCGTCTCTTCCACTTCAACCGTTTTTTCAGACCAGTCAACCTGGTCCGGTGAGCCCGTTTCGTTCACCGGACGACGGAAGATTTCGGCATGCTGCTCATGCAGAGAGATATTTTCAGACACCCGATCCGTGACAGTGTAGCGGCGCACGCGGGTTGATCCTTCGCTGACCAGTCGTTTACCTACTTCCAGTCGCTCTTCAGCCAGACGCAGCACATCCTCGTCACTCTCATCACCAGTCAGGGCCGCACGTGCCGCACCGCGATGGGCAGGATCGGTATGGCGTGGATCGATGGCACCCTTATCCTGAAGCGTTCCGCTGGCGGGCGCTGTCAGGCCATCATCGGTCGCATAGTCATCAGGCAATGCGGCACTGCGCTCAGTCAGCTCTTCATGCGCATCCAGGATGCCCAGTGCGCGCGGCAACTCATCTTCATCAGCCCGCAGCGACAGCACCACACCGCCGGTACGCATCGCATCTTCATAGACTTCGGCCTGATCCTCTTCCAGCGTGTTGCCAAACAGGCGCTGCCAGAAGCCCGGATGACGGGCTTCATGACCTTCAGTGCGCAGCCGTTCACCCGAGATGATATCAATGTCATCATCCAGGAACCCGGCCTTAATCAGGTTACGCTTTGCCCCTTCTGCCAGTGAGATATTGCTGAACATTGTTACGATTGTTTCACGCGCCATGTTGTGTTCCTCGGTGATGGATTCGGACGGCTCTGAATAGGGTATTCGGGTCAGATGAGCCTGCTGTCGGCGCAGGGAGACAATCTGTTCGGTCTCCACCTCGCTGACGACTTTGCGAATGTGCCACTCCTCTTTCAGCACCAGATGACGGACAATCTCGACCTCTTCTTCGACAATCGGGATAATCAGGACGCCATTTTCTTCACGGATCGCTGGCATCTCAGTCAGCCGATCCGATTTAGGAATGCGTTGAATGTCCGCCGTCTGCTGCCGGAGCATCAGCGCAATTTTCTGCTGATGTTCAGTGACCTGGCGGGTAACCCTGACATGAGCGTCGACGACCCGCTGTTTCGAGACCTCAACGGTTTCCTCCGCCAGACTTAAGACCTGTTCGCGACTCTCTGACCCTGTTTTTTCAGGAGGTTGATTGTTCATGGTTAACCTGCCTGTGATACAGAACGATCATTGGTGCTTTCCGTGACCTTGAGCATAAGTGACTGCTTTCCGGTTAGTTAAAGCCTGGCACAAACATTGACAAAGGGAAGAAAAAAGCAGAAATATGCCGCGATATGAAGATAACATGGCGCTAAAATCGGATAAGCGATGCGGCAGATAAAAAGAGGATCATAGTATGAACAGCAGTGAAATCTCTGTTTTCAGTTGAGAAAAAGAGAACGGGTCAGGCATTGAGCGCGTCTGACATGGCTGCCTCAGGGGTTGATCCATCCGCTTTCCTGCCGTTCGCCATGGGCGGAATAGTGAAACAGTGCGCGCTGATTTTCATTGCGCTGAAGCTGATACGCATCCAGCATGCTGACCTGCACAATCACCACGCCAAAACGCGATTCGCCCGTTTCTGCTGTCGACGCGTCCAGTGTCTCGTGAGCGGGAGCCAGTGCTTCTCCCGGCGGCCCGCCGATATAGGTCTGGCGCGTGTGTTGCGGTAACGTATGCCAGGCGTCACGGGCAACCGCACTTCCCGCTGCGTAACATTCAGCCTGTCCCACCAGCCGTAGCTGCAGGCGACGCTCATGGCAATATCCCAGCACGGTAACCTGGGGGTTCGCCGCCATCTCCAGCCACTTAGGACTTCGCACATCAGTATGAAAGGTCAGCATCCGGCGGACATCATGGCACTCGCGCAGCACCACAGTGCGAGCCTGAGGCCGTTGTCCAGCATCCACGGTAGCGAGCGTCAGATAATGAAATCCGGCCTGCGGATCGGCGGCAGCTTCTGCCAGTGCTGCCCAGCTGGCTGTTTCAAAGGTTTTCAGATCCATTGGAAATTACTCTCATCAGGGACAATGTCAGCCATCTGGCTAAAAGCGTAGCAATGATGTGAGCAGATGGCCTGTCTGCTCCGCTGTGGAAGAAAATATGATCCGCGAGTTGCCGGGCAATATCGCGGAGGGTGAGACAGCCGAGGGATTGCGGAATGCCTCGCAAAGTCACGCACACCCGTGCCATCAGTCTGCCGCTCTGTGCTATTTTTGCGCCATCACCTTACCGTCTTGCCCGCAGGGAATAGCACTATGTCTGCTGAGAAGCCCGCTGAAGTCCGGCCAGAAATGCCCGTTAACGTCACCTCGCCGCGCCTGACCTATCGGCCACTGAGTCAGGAAGACTGGCCCTTTTATCTTGCGGTCAGTCAGGACAGATCGGTGATGAAGTACATCAGCGATCCGCGCAGTGCTGAAGAGATCCGAACCCTGTCATTCAACGTGCGCCTGCCAGCCTGGTACAAAGGCTGCACACACTGGCTTTGCCTGGTCATTGAGGAAAAAGCGACGGGTCTTCCGGCAGGCTTCTGCGGGTTTATCGATCGCGGAGAAGGTGTTGCGGAATCCGGGTTTATTCTGGCCACGGAGGCACAGGGCAAAGGCTACGGCAGCGAGTCGCTGCATGCCATAATCGCCTTCTGCTTTGAGCAACAGGGTTACCGCAAAATGACCGCAACGGTGACGGCAGGCAATGTCGCCTCACGCCACACGCTGCTCTCCGCGGGCTTTATTCAGGAAGGCACCCTGCGGCAGAATTTCTTCCTCAATGGTCAGTGGCAGGATGACTGGATTTTCGGATTGCTGAAACAGGATTACCGACCCGGACAGCCAGACTGACGGGCGTCAATCGCCTCCTCTCTTCGGCTGCCAGGGTCAGAATGTTCAGGGGGATGTGACATCGTAACCGCTGGCATTAGCGGGCACAGAATGCTCCTCGCCGTACAGCATCGCTTCAAAGTCCGCCGGTGTCAGTGGCCGGCACAGGCCATTGCCCTGCATAATGTGACATCCGGCTGACGTGACAAAGGCGATCTGCTCTTTATCTTCAACCCCTTCTGCAGCCACCCGAATACCCAGACTTTTGCCGAGTGCGGTGATAGATCGGAACATCATTCGCACGCGCATGCTGGAGTTCAGCTCGTGCGTCAGCGACTTATCGATTTTAAAACCCGCCACAAAGCTGTGGCGCAGCAGGTTAATAGCCCCCAGCGTGCGTCCGTAATGATCGATGACAAATGAGGCACCGGTACGTCGCACCGCTTCAACCTGAACCGGCATATCCTGCACCAGTACAGCCAGCAGAGGCTCATCTACTTCCAGCTCAACAAAACCCGCATCGCCGCCGGCACTCTCACGTATGACGGTTTCCAGGCTGTTCACTGTCAGCTGACGCGGAAACAGATTGATGCTGACGCGAAGCTCAGGCGATCGCACCTGCCACTGCCGGACCTGTGCCAGAGCACTGCGGATGATCCATTCCCCCAGCGTTACGGAAAGCGGGCTTTTAACCAGCATGCCGATGAAGTCGGCAGGCAACAGCAATCCGCGTGTCGGGTGCTGCCAGCGTACCAGCGTCTCACAGCCAGCCAGTTTTCCACTTTCCACATCGAAACGGGGCTGATAGTAAAGCGTGAACTGCTGCTGCCGCACCGCCGTTTCCAGTTCGCGCTCGAAACGGCGGCGCTGCTGCTCCGCTTCGCGAAACGCAGGCATAAACAGGATACTGCAGCCTTTGCCTGAGGCTTTGGCGCGGTAGAGTGCCAGATCAGCGGCGGACATCACCGCAGAGGGATCGCGACCGTGATCCGGGTAGGAAGCGATGCCTGTGCTGGCACCGACCACAACCGGCGAATCGTGATAGTGGAACGGCGTTTGTACGGCCGCAATCAGTTTTTCCGCGGTAATCGCCGCCTCAGCGCTGCCGCCCGCCAGCAGGATCACAAATTCATCGCCGCCCAGCCGCGCAGCCGTCACAGCACCGGCACACACTGCACGAATCTGCTCGGCCACGTGACACAGCAGCGCATCGCCTGCTGCATGTCCCAGCGTATCGTTCACCTCTTTAAAACCATCAAGATCGGTCATCAACAAGGTGTAGGGAACGCACGCTTTGGTCAGCTGCCCGACCTGATCCATAAACGCGCTACGGCTGGCGAGTCGCGTCAGCATATCCAGAGAAGCCAGCTCACAGAGCCGCGCCTCACTTTCATAGCGGGCCGTGACATCACGGATGATCATGCCCACCAGCCGCTCGCCCTCTTCACGCCAGCCCGAAAACGAGACTTCTGCCGGGAATTCACGGCCATCGCGCGTCACACCCCATATCTGCAACAAGCGTGGGTGTGAGATAGCCCCTTCGTCTGAGGTAATCCGGGCCAGCTCGTTACGGTAGTCAGTCTGGCAGCGCGCCGGGATCAGCTCGCTGACATACTGACCTTTCATCTCCTCTGCGCTGTAGCCGAAGAGGGCAGTGGCTGCCGGATTCCAGAAGGTGATGCCGCGCCGCAAATCGGTACAGACAATGGCGTCGGGTGAAGTGGATGAGATTGCCTGAAGCCGCTGCTGGCTGGTGTAGCGCAGTAACTCCAGACGATGCATCTCCATGCGATCCATCACCAGCGCAGCTATATCGGACAGATGCTTCCGATCTTCTGCAGCCAGCGGCTCACGCGGATGACTGTCAGTCAGGCAGACGGTGCCTATGTGATGACCATCCGGCGTTGTGAGCGGGATCCCGGCATAAAAGCGGATAAAAGGGTAGCCATGAACCAGCGGACTGTCGCGGAAGCGGGGATCTTTCAGCGTATCGGGTACGCAGAGGATATCGCCCTGCGCCAGGGTATGGTGGCAGAAGGCGACGTTGCGCGACGTACCGGAAATGTTCAAACCGTAGCGGGAGGCGAAAAACTGTCGCTTCTCATCGATGAGCGATACAAACGCAACCGGTACGCGGAACAGTCGCGCGGCAAGCGTGGTAAGGCGATCCAGCGCATCGGTCGGCGGTGAATCCATCAGATGATACTGCTTAAGTGCGTCAAGGCGAGCCGCCTCGGCATCATGATAAACTGGACGTTTCAGCGTAAATCCCCTCTGATGTTATCTGCTGTGGCCGGCATGACGCAGCATGAAGAGGACACGTTCAATCAGACAGGACACGCAGAACTGGCTGCCGACCCGCTGCCGGAAGAAAGGCCCGTCAGTGAACTCTGCAGCAAAACCCGCCGCAATGAGTCCGATAAAGCCAGCATCGCAGACAGCGGGATGCCGGTTAATACGTTATGCCGGGCAGTGCGATCGTGACGGTTTGGTTAATAGCGGACCGTGCCAGAACAATCCTGCCAGAGCAGTTAAGACGCGCGAATTAATGCGCTTCGCTTAGCTCTTTATATCGGCCTGAAATACGTTTACTTCAGGGAAAATAGTGGCAGAACGTCTTACTTTTTAGGCTTTGGGATCAGTTCGTAGTGCGGATGCTCTCCCGCCAGCAGCATCAGCAGTTCATATTCGCCCTGACTGAGCAGAGCAGGATTTTTTGATGCTTCTTTGGTCTGCCAGACGCGCTGGCTAAGGTCGAAACGTTCGGCTGCAATTTCCTGCGAAAGACCCGCCGCAAGGCGCAGCTCACGTACGTTACGCTGGACGGCAACAGGCCGCTGTAAAATCTGTTTTCCCATATGAAACGCTCCCCATACGGTGCCCCCGGTGAGATGGCCAGGCAACCGAATCCGCCTTTGGCCAACCCATAAATTTGGGTTAAGTTTTAAATGTGCGCGATCCCTGATCGTCAGGAAAGCGTAAAGCCCAGGTAAAACCACCGGAATGAACTGTATTTATGTTTAATTCGTGAATCGGATAATGATTGTACCGTTGAGAATAATCATCGTTATTCTGAATGGTAATAATGGTCAGCTAATGTTCAACATTAATTACCGTCTGAAAAGATGACCTTTTCATTCCGCGATAAAAAAGAGTGAGTATTAACCATTACTTTACAGAGCCATTGTCTGCGGATGAATAAAATATCTGATCACTGTGCCTGACCAGAATCCACACGGTCCCTTATTTTCAAACGATGCACATGTCAGTTCACTATCCCGGCAACCTGCGGCGGCAGGGTAAAGCGGGTAATGACGCTGCCCAGCGTTTCAGTCTGTCCACTGAGGCTGCCTGCCGTCGTCGAAACCTGCTGGACCAGCGTCGCATTCTGCTGCGTTACACGGTCAAGTTCAGCAACCGCCACGGTGACCTGGGCTATTCCTTTGCTCTGCTCATCCGAGGCCAGCGCAATCTGTCCGATCCGTTCATTAACCCCATCCACACCACGCAGCACGGCTTCCATAGTCGTTCCTGCACTCTCTGCTGCGCGTCGGCCATCATCTACGCGTGCCTCGGTATCGGCTATCAGCTCTTCAATCTCCTTCGCGGCGGCAGCACTTCGCTGCGCCAGTGAACGTACCTCACTGGCAACCACCGCAAAACCACGGCCCTGCTCGCCCGCACGGGCGGCCTCTACGGCGGCGTTGAGCGCCAGAATGTTGGTCTGAAATGCGATACCATTAATGGTGGTGGTAAACTCCCGGATTTTCTCTGATCCCTGCGCGATGCTGGTGATAGCTGCCGACACCCGCTGAACCAGCTCCACGCCCTGATGGGTCGTATCCGTGGTGCTGGCGGCCAGTTCACGCGCTTCGCGGGCATTCTGTGCATTGTGACGCACGGTAACCGTGATCTCTTCCATACTGGCAGCAGTCTGCTCCAGCGCAGCGGCCTGCGTGGAGGTCCGGTCGGAGAGATCGGCGTTACCCGCCGCGATGTCGCCAGCCTCACGATGAAGAATGGCTGCGTTGTCATGAATAGCGCTGACCGTCTGCAACAGGCTGTGCTGCATCTCTTTCACCAGCGGCACTAACTGCCCGACGCAGTTGCGACCCAGATCTTCCGGCTCGCGTGTCAGATCACCTCCGGCAATAATTTTTAAATGACCGCGGATTTTAGCTACCGGACGCACCAGATGGACGACCAGATAGCGGTCGCAAAACAGCAGCAACGCGAATGCTGCCAGCACAGCCGCCAGCAGTACGCGCTCAAGCTGACGCCGGTCAGCGTTAAGAAGAGCCTGATTTTGTGCCAGCTGCTGCGTTACCTTATCCAGCTTCGCACGGGTGACAGTTGCATACTCTGAGGGTGAGGTCGTCAGTGCTGCGCGGACGCTATCCCAGTCAGCACTGGCCGGAATTAAGGCGACCAGGGCGTTTTTATCTGCGGCTGTTCCGCCCTGCATAATAAGAGCGCTGCGCGCAAGAAAACTCAGTTGTTGCGTCAGAACAGCTGAGCGATCGGTCTGCCGATAGATATCCCGCACGATCTGACTGCTATAGCCACCTGCCAGTGCGACCACGCCCAGCGAAACGATCATTATCCACAACACAACGCGGCGAATAGTGAAATGCCTGAGTGAGTTCATGAGGTTTTCCCCGATGTTGTCATTGGTGTAGTTAAAATTAAACAAAAATAAGTTATGTCATCTACTTTAATGCGTTATTATATAGCGCACTATGTTTATGCTTACTATCCTGGCAGGATATTTCAGAAATTAAAAGTTTTTAACGACAAAATAATAGAATCGTCATTCATAAAATATTTCGTTAAAGAAAAGTGATTTGCTATTCTCTTCAGGTCTGGCAGGCGGTGTAATAAAAAATAAATCGTTATGGCTCTTTCTTTTTACAGAAATAGCCTGTAGTCATAACGCTATAACCTTCAATTTTTCTGTTTAATTTCGCTCCGTAATCAGACGGTGCGGAGGAATTCATGCTCATGAGCCTTAGCGGCGGCGACGATTGCCGTACGCGAACCCTGCACGCGCTGCGCAGTAACGACGAGAGTCGTGACGATGTGTTGCGACAGTTCGTCCGGCTGGCCAGCCAGGCCATTGGTATTCCCGGCAGCTTTATCTCCGTCCTGGATGATGAGATGCAGCACGTTAAAGCGGCGCACAATTTCACACTCACTCATTCCACGCGACAGGACTCGCTCTGCCGGCACGCCGTGGACAGTGACAGCACCGTGGTGGTGCCTGATACCCTGCTTGATAGCCGCTTTGCTGACCATAAGCTGATTACCGGCGCGCCTTTTATCCGTTTCTATGCTGGCGTGCCGCTTAAAAGCAGTACCGGTCTGATTCTGGGTACGCTCTGCGTGACCGACACGGCACCTCATCGCTTCAGTGACGATCAGGTAACCATGCTGAAAATGCTCGCTGCGCTGGTGATGTCCTTTCTTGACGCCTGGTACTCGGCTGGCTTTGCCGACCCGGTAACTGGCCTGCCCAATCGTCAGCGTCTGATCCGCGACCTGCAGTTCCTTGCCACCTCCGGAGACACCACGCCACGGCGGCTTGTGCTGATTGACTGTATCGATATGCCGCGTGCCTACGAACTGGCACGCTCAATGGGCATGGGGCCGGTTGAGAGCCTGCTGAAGGATGTGGCGACACTGCTGCCGCTGCGTCTGCGCCCTGCCCCGGGAGAAATGCTTTACACCGTAGCAACCGGACGCTTTGCCCTGCTGACACGACAGGAGAGCACACTCACTGCCAGTTGGGTGGCCAATAAACTGGCCGGGATCAGCGCCGATCTTGGCGATGGGCTGTCGGTTGCGCTGATGACACATACTGGTGAGGCAAGTTTCAACACGGGTGAATTGCCTGCCCAGGAGATCCTGCGGCGGGCGGGCAGCGCGTTGCACGAAGCCATTACCCGCAACGTTGCCTCAATGCCGTTCAGTGAAGCCACTGATACGCGTCATACTCAGGATTTCACCCTGATGCATGACCTGGCCACTGCAATACGCGAGGATAAAGGGTTATGGCTCGCCTGGCAGCCGAAAATCTGCCTTCACAGCGGTAAGCCGATAGGACTGGAAGCGCTGATCCGCTGGCAGCATCCGCAGCGCGGCGAACTTTCACCTGCGCAGTTTTTACCCGTTGCCGGGCAAACCCAGCTGCTTACCGAACTGACCGCCTGGGTCACAGAGCATGCGATTGCCCGCCTCGCCCGTCTTCGCGACAGCTATATTCAGTTGCCCATCACCATTAACGTCAGCAGCAGCGATTTTTCCCGTGACGATTTTGCTGACGAACTGGAAGAGAAGATGCTAAGAGCGAAGCTGCCGGTTTCGCTGCTGGGCATTGAGTGTCTGGAAACAGAACGGATTCTGGAAAGTCCGACCGCGATACAGGGGCTTGAGATGCTGAAGCTACGGGGATTTGGTATTTCACTGGATGACTTCGGTACCGGCTACAGTAACATCAGTTATCTGCGGCGCATGCCGCTGGATGTGATCAAGCTGGACCGCTCACTGATCAGCGAAATTTCGTCTGACACTGCATCGCGTGTCATTGCCCGCAGTATTATTGCAATGCTCAAAGACCTTGATTACATGGTGCTGGCCGAAGGCGTGGAGAATGCGGAAACTGTTACGGCGCTGACCGAGTTCGGCTGCGACCAGGCTCAGGGATTTTTCTACTCCAGGCCACTGCCGGAAGCGGCGCTGGATGAGTGGCTTGGCTGGCGATTACGCAGTAAGTGCTGATCCTGACTTCCCTGCCCCGCAATCTTATCTGGCAGACTCAGGCGTACTGAATCCGTCCGGCCCGGCAATGATCACCGTATTGCGCCCGGCCGCTTTTGCCTCGTAAAGCGCTTCATCCGCCCGGCGCAGCAGTGCCTCGCGATCGCGACTCTGGTCATCCCGTGAAGCCACGCCAGCGGATATAGTCATCGTCCCGGCGAACGGGAAGGTGGTGGCGCAGACGGTCTCGCGGATGCGTTCTGCGGTGCGGGCGGCTTCAGCCAGCGTGGTGTCAGGCAACAGCAGTATAAACTCCTCGCCACCAAACCGGCTGACGATATCCCCGGTGCGACAGGCCTGACGCAGTAACGCCGCCAGGCTCACCAGAACCGCATCGCCTGCGTCATGCCCGTACCAGTCATTAATCTTCTTGAAATGGTCAATATCAATCGCGATGACACACTGTTCATGCTCACTGTCTGCCTGCGCCGCCAGGGCTGAAAATCCGCGACGGTTGCAGAGCCCGGTCAGCGGGTCGGTCATCGCCTCATCGTTAAGCGCAGCCAGATGGCCTGCCACCGCATGGCGATGCTCCTGCACCGCTTCTTTGAGCCGGTCAGCCTCGTAATACCAGGTTTTGACCGTAGCGAGTGACTCCGCCTGTGCTTCACTGCCACCATCCCGCACTCTGTCCGCCAGCTTTTCCAGTGGCGAAGCGATCCGACCAGCCATAAACGCAATTACGCTGGCCGTCAGGAGAATAATGCCCAGAACGAACCAGATGGCGCTTTCCGCCGTGCGCAGCAGAATATGCCTGACCGTTTCAGAGGTGCCAGTTATAAATACGTTCCAGCCGGTTTTCTGCAGCGTGCCATAGCCGGTCAGATAGCTTTTCCCCCCCTTTTCCAGGGTGAAATGTCCACTTTCCGTGGTGGACAGGCGCTTCTGCAGGGCCAGACTCAGCAGCATCTTCGTTCCGACGAGCGTCGGGTCATGGCTGAAAATAATCAGCCCCTCATTGCTGACCACGCTCACCGTCGATCCTTTGGTATAAAAATGCTGGCTCAGGATTTCGCTCAGCATGCTCTGTTTTTTTAGATATATGGTGCCGCCGATATAACCCAGATAGCCCCCCTCTTCGCTGAACAGCGGCTGAGATAAAAACACCACATAGTTTCCGGCGGCAGAGGTAAAGGGCGCGGAGATAAAGGGCTTACGGGTTGTAATAGCCTGCAGACTGGCTGCTGAGTGAAGTTTCATGCCTGTCAGATTCAGGCTATCGGGTGAGGTTGCCGCAATGATGGCATCATGGTTAACCACTACCACCGAGTTGAAAAAGCCTGACTGCATGCGCAGGCGCTCAGTTTCTGCTTTTAGCTGCTTCAGATTGCTAAGGCCCTTGATCTGCGATGCACTCCAGGCCAGTTCCCGCTGCGCTGTCGTCAGATAACGATCGGTGGTATCGGCCAGTTTGCGGGCATAGGCAATGTTTCCTTCAAGCAGGCTGTCTTCAATATTGGCCTTCTGAAACAGTAGCAGCGCACTCAGTAGCAGACCGGAGGTCAGAATGACGCCCCCAATGGAAAGTAAAGTCAGCAGCGAACGAAGGCGCATTTTTTTATGGAGCATTGCGGTCGGGATCCGGATCAAGTATCACCTGAGTGTAACAGTTGATGCTTAACGTCAAGGGAAGAAAAGAAGCGGATTTACAGTGGATCACGATGCATTGCCGGGCGCAGGACAAATCCGTACAGACTTGCATAAGGTCTTGTTGAGCATTTCTCAGGCACTGATAAACAGCAGTCTAAAATAATTAAGCAGTAATAATGAAACTGTTTAACCTGCGACTGTCTCAGGTGAGGTGCCTTATTATCGCTGAGCACCAGCGTGAGGTGCTGCAGGCACGAAAAATAACGGGGCATAATCTGCCCCGTTTATCATCGTGAATGAATTGCTCGTAAAACAGTTAAATTAAATCTGCGTTATGAATACGCAGTCAGGCACAGGCTTAATCATTGCGGTCGGATTAACGCCAGAACGACTTAATATAAGAACAACTGCTGAGTCTTTTAATAAACTGATGCGGACAGGTAAAGCGACACCCTTCCCACTCCAGATTAAACCACTGGAATTCATCATCTTTAATTTTATCCAGCAGGTTCATTGCCTGCATGGGCGTCTGGAAAGCATAAGCCTTCATCACGCCCTCTTTGGTACATAAATCAATATGGACCATATAACCCCCGGGAGTTAAAAAGATGGTGCATTTTATAATTATTGAACAGCCTGTTTAGCATAATCCATTTACCGGCTGCCGATTATCTGATTCCGTAATATTTACGTAAAAAACGAATATTTTTATTTTTTGGGCAAATTAGTCCCGTTGCATCAATTAATTTGACCATGTTTGCGTAACGTGCCAAAAATCGGGGAAATATTCTTTGTTTTTTTAAATCAGCACAGCCAGCGGCGATAACAAGTGCACAGGATGATGACGTTTATCTGACAGCATTTCCGGCATGTGAACCTGTGTGCGGCAGGCCCGGAATCTTTATGAAACGCCAGATATTCGTGCTGACCGATGCGATGGTGATGGTCATAAAGCGAACGCATCGTTTACACTCTCAGCAGCCTTATCGGCACGGTTCTGTAGTGTACGCAGAGAAGCAGGAGATTACTGACGGCGGGCAATAAGGAATTTTATGCTGAATTATATGTTATCGCTCTACCGTACTGTGCCTGTCTCATCTGAATGTCTCAGCGGCTGGCTGACCCGCTGGCTGGCGCAGCAGCAGGCCCGGTGCCACGATCATCACTTCTCCGCCGCCTTTCCCTGGCGTGAAACCGGCCTGCCCCAGCACACCTTTTTGCAGCGCGAACTGATGATTAATGGGCAGCGTTTTCTCACCGGACCGCGCTATCTGGGGGGCGACCCCGCTCAGCCTTTTATCGAGATCGTGGCCCGTGATGGTGCACTGGATTACGCAGCCGCAGCCGGCATCATGCGTGAGTGGCAAACGATCAGGCCGCTGAAGATGCGTATTCTGCTGCCGGCAACCGATCCTGATATTGGTATAACCGATCAGCTGATTTACCTCAGCATTCCGGGCTCACACTCCGCGTCTGACGACCGACAGATTTCGCTGATTACGGCCTGCCGGAAAGATTATCCCCTCTGTAGCTCTGCTATTAACCGCGCTTATCGTGCCAGCTGGCACACGCTGCCGCATCTGCGGGATCAGCTGATGGCCACCAGCAGGCAGGAATTACGGGACGATATTGCCGGGGGACATGTGTTTCTGATCCTCTGGCAGGGCATGATGGCGGGGTTGATGATTTGCGTGCCGCGACGACTGGCCTTTATTGAGGGATTTCAGATTATGGATGAGGTGATTCTTCCGACGTATCAGGGCCGTGGACTGGCTGCACGCGCTCAGGAGCGTTTGCTGCATCAGCTCCACCATTACTGCGGTCATGATGCGATGCTGACCGGCACCATTCTGCCCGGCAATACGCCGTCTCTGCGAAGCGCGCAAAATGCGGGACGGCGCTGCGTGCTGAAATATCACTTTTTTACCCCCGCAGATCTACGGGCGGAGCGCCGGGCCATCTGAATCACCACAGCGCCAGCTCAATCAATTTATCCTGAATGCTGTAAACGCGCTGCTTCAGGTTCAGACCGTCTTCTGCGCCAATCCACTTTGCCTCAACCGCATGATTAATTTTTTCCAGTGCGATTCTGGTGCTGCTTTTCAGACCGTTGTGCCAGTAGGCATCCGCACGATTTGCCGCCTGTTTTTCCAGGGTCCCGACGAGTTCCGCGACATTTTTATCACTGGCTGACGTTTCAGTTACAGACATATCTGCCTCTTTTTGCTGCTAAAAATGATGAAACCAGCGGCACGTATTATACCGATTATCCGGCAGGCATGACGTCTTACTGTGCGCATAACCCGGCATGCATCGCAGAAGCTTTATAGCCTTGCAGAGATGACCAGCAGGGCGCGGCTTCGCTCGCAAAATTCCGCCAGCTGTCCTTAACTCAAACTCAGTAGTTTTGTTCCACTGAGAAAACAATCGGAGGACATTTTGACATCAACATCCCTGACTACCGCCAGTGATAATACCCTCACGCTACGGCGCTGGATTACTGTGGGCCTGCCCGCTACCGAGCTTTTTAACCTGTGGCTTGAGCCAGATACCCTGCCCCGCATTATGAGCCACTTTGCCAGCGTGACGCCGGTCAATAAAAGCGATGCACACTGGCAGATTGAGGGTCCACTGGGTAAGCACTACCGCTGGGATACCCGCATTGTTGAAGCGCAGCCAGGCGAAGTTATTGCCTGGCGCTCGCTTGAGGATGCAGATATTCCTAACGAAGGTGAACTGCGCCTGCGCCCGGCTCCGGGAGAATGGGGCACCGAGCTGGCTCTGACTCTGCAGTTCACGCCGCCGGGTGGCGCACTGGGAAAAAAAGTAACGACGTTATTTGATCTGCTGCCAAAAGAGGTAGCCAGCAAAGCGTTACATCGCTTTAAAAGTCTGGCTGAAACCGGTGAGATTCCTACCCTGCACGGGCAGCCTGCGGGTCGTCATGGCGGACGTCAGGATAAGGAGAAATAAATGCGCGCACTCTGCTGGAATGGCGTCAACGATTTAAGCGTTGAAACCGTGGCCGACCCCGGCCTGCTCAATCCTCATGATGCGATTATTCGCGTCAGGCTCACGACCACCTGCGGCTCCGATCTGCACGTCATTGACGGCCTGATCCCGAGTATGCGAGAGGGCGATATCCTGGGTCATGAATTTATGGGCGAGGTCGTTGAAGTTGGCCATGCGGTAAAAAATATCCGGCGCGGCGATCGGGTAGTCGTGCCCTCTTTTATCTCCTGTGGCTCCTGCTGGTATTGCCAGCATCAGTTGCCCTCCTGCTGTGACAATACGCATCCGCAGTGGGAGAAAGGCGAAACGGTGCTCGGTCATGCCACGGGCGGCATTTATGCTTACAGCCACGCGTTTGGCGGTTATGCCGGCTCACATGCAGAGTATGTTCGCGTGCCCTTTGCCGACAATGATTGCTTCGTCGTGCCCGAAGGCGTAACCGATGAGCAGGCGCTGTTCCTCTCCGATGCGACGCCGACCGGTTATATGGGTGCCGACTTCTGTAATATTCATCCGGGTGACACCGTGGTGGTCTGGGGCTGTGGCGGTGTCGGACTGATGGCACAGCAAAGCGCCTGGCTGATGGGCGCGCATCAGGTCATCGGTATCGATCGCTATCCTGAACGGCTGGCCATGGCACGCGACTTCGCAGGCAGCATAACGCTGGATTACACCGAGGTGGATATCAATGAAGCGCTGCTTGAGTTAACCGGCGGGCGCGGTCCGGACAGCTGTATAGATGCTGTCGGCATGGAAGCCCGTGGTGAAGGATTAAGTCAGGTCTATGACAAGACCAAACAGTTGCTGCATCTGGAAACGGATGTCGGAGCAGCCTTGCGCCAGGCGTTATATGCCTGCCGTAAAGGCGGCAACATCGCGATTCTGGGGGTGTATGGCGTGATGGATAAGTTTCCGCTGGGGCTGATGATCAATAAAAGCCTGACCATTCGTACCGCCCAGCAGCACGGGCAACGCTACATGCATCGCCTGCTGGAGCATGTTGCCAGAAATGAGCTTAATCCGGCTTTTATGGCGACACATCGTTTTCCACTGGAAGAGGCCCCGCGAGGCTATGAGATGTTCAAACACAAAGAAGATGGCTGCGTTCGTGCCGTGTTCGTGCCCTGAAAACACATAAACCGATTCGGGCGGCGCTGCCGCCCTGCGGGATCTTTCCTGAATCCTGAAAAAACCCTAGTTATTCCCGGACGCTCAAAGAAAGATGAGAAGAGCCTGTTACGGCCCGGCTGAACCTGAATTAACCCACCATCATTCCATGCTGATATGAATTTTTTATGAACGAAAAGTCAAAAAAACACATCGGAATCAGACGTCTGTAAACGCTAAGCAGTCACCCCTGCCTGTTCACATTTTGAAAACAAAATAATCACACTAAGTTATTTTTTCATGCATAAATTAGTGCCAGTTTTCATTTATGGAGCAGACCAATGATGCAATATGTGGCAGTTTTTCTCTCTTCCCTGTTCATGTGCAGCAACGTTTTCGCAGGCTCGGTTTCCTCTGTATCACTCGATGCTCTTTCCACCGCATTGAATGAACGTATGCAGGTCATGAAGGCTGTGGCGGGTTATAAAGCGCAGCATCATTTATCCGTTGAGGATCTGCCTCGTGAGCAGGTTGTTCTGGATAATATGCTGCATAACGCGCAGCAGGCAGGACTTGAACCTCAATCGGTTGAGCCTTTTGTCCATGCTTTGATGAACGCCAGCAAAGCGATTCAGTATCGCTATCGCGCTGACTGGCTTTCAGCACCGGAGAGTGACGTATCCGTTGTCGATCTGGCCGTAACCCGGCAGCAGATTGAACGGCTGGATAACCAGGTGCTGGCTGCGATCAGCCAGCACCTGATGACCGGCACCTTCTCGCAGGAGGACAAAGCATTTCTGATGTCACAGCTCACGGCACCCCACCTCAGTGAAAGTGATAAAAACAACCTTTTCGCTTCTCTCGCCCGCATTCAGCGCTCGCATTAATCCTTAAGCCGAGGAGTGAGCTATGCAGCTTCATGAACTGATGAACCCCGACTACGCTGACAATCCCTTTCCGCTTTATCGAGAACTGCATCGGCAGGGCCCGCTTATTCCGGCCGGGGATAAGATCATCATCAGCGGCAGTCACGCGGTGGTGGAAGCACTGCTGAACGATCGGCGGGTCGGTAAGAATTATATAGAAAGTGTCAGGTTAAGATTTGGTGATGCCGCTGCCGACATGCCGCTGTTTCAGGGCATCGGCAGAATGTTTCTGGTGCTGAATCCGCCGGACCACAACCGGTTGAGAGCACTGGTCATGAAAGCGTTCAGCGCCCGGGAAATTCATCCCCTCAGAGAGATGGCGCTGACGATAGCCAATGATCTGGTTGATGCACTGGCAGGCCTTCGTACCTGCGATCTGGTACAGGCATTCGCTTTTCCGCTACCGGTGCGCATTATCTGCAGGATGCTGGATGTCCCGGAGTCGGATGCGTCTGAACTGGGTCGCCTCACGTCTGTGCTGGTCAAAGTTTTCGACCCGCAAATCAGCCAGGCAGATCTGCTTGAAGCCGCCGATGCGTTTGCCGTACTGGAAAGTTACTTCAGCGCCCTGATCGTCGCTCGCCGTGACAGCAGCGCCCGCGATCTGGTGTCCCTATTTCTGCGTAGCGGTAGCGACGGTGACCGGCTAAGTCACGATGAGATCATCGCCAATGTGATACTGCTGTTTCTTGCCGGTCATGAGACCACCTCAAATATGCTCTGTAACATCATTCTGGCTCTGCATGACCATCCGCAGGAACTGGCATGTCTGCAACAGAATCATGCGCTGATACCCAATGCTATACAGGAGTGTCTGCGCTACGACAGTTCGGTCCAGATGCTTTACCGTACGACGCTGGAAGAGATTGAGGTGGCAGGCCAGCTCATTCCGCCCGGAACGCGTTTCTTTCTGAGTCTGGGCGCAGCCAATCATGACCCACTTGTCTTCACCTCGCCGGAGCGGGTTAATATCCGACGGCATGAGGGACGCTGCCTGGCATTCGGTGGCGGGATACATCACTGTATGGGCTACCGGCTGGCACTGGCAGAAATGGAGGTGGCGTTACAGGTATTGCTGACCCGCCTGCCAGCGATGCGGCCGGTAACCACCGGGGTTCGCCGCAACCACAGAGCTAACCTGCGTGGTGTCAGCGCCCTGCCGGTCGAGTGGTGAAGCCGCCGGGGCCAGAAGCGCCCGGCATTTAGCCGCGCAGCCGCAGCGTGGCAGGCAGCACCAGCTGACTGTCTGCGGGATCATTTCCGGCAATCATCGTGGTCAGCATAGAAAAACAGGCCTGCGCGAGCGCCGGAACGTTCTGCTCTACGGTGTCGACAGGAATCGACAGTGAATCATAAAGATAGTGGTCATCAAAACTGGCGATGCGGATATCGCTGGTCAGTAGGTTATGCTCACTCATGTAACGCAGTACCCCTTCCAGCAGGCCGCAGGCCGCAGTGAACATTGCTTTGGGTGGCCGCCCCAGCCGCTGACATAGCGCGGCAAACATCTCGTAACCGCTGCCGGGATGGTAGTTCCCCTGGATTACCCACTCCGGCTTTAGCGTCACACCGGCCCGCGCCAGCCCCTCTCTGAATCCCGCCAGACGATCCTGAGTCGGAGAGAGATCGGACTGTCCGCCCATAAAGTAGATCTCATCCGGACAGGCGCGCGCCAGCTTTTCAACCAGCTCAGCGGTGGGCGTCACGGAGTCGGTGATGACCCAGGGCAACGTCGTGTTGTTCATGTGGCGGTCAAACAGCAGCACCGGCAGCTGTTCGCTGAGGCTGACATAGTCGCTGTCGGTCAGCATACTGGAGGCAACAATCAGGCCGTCGACCTGACGCGCCACCAGATTGTTGACCACGACCCGTTCCTGACCGGCATTTTCGTCGGTACAGGCGATCAGCAGCTGCAGACCCGCCGCACGGCAGAGATTTTCCAGCGCATGAGAAAAGGCAGCGAAACCGTGGTTCGTGATCTCCGGCACTACCAGCCCCAGCGTATGACTGCGGGCATCGTGCAACATCCGCGCATGGATACTGGGCTGATAATGGTGTTCGCGGGCCAGCGTCAGAACCCGCTCACGCGTCTCCTTCGCGACCCGTAACTCTTCGCCACGGCCGTTGAGCACCAGGCTGGCAGTGGCTTTTGAAACCCCGGCCAGCCCGGCGATATCACTGATGGTAACGCGTTTTGTTTTTCTCACGGCAAGACATCGGTTAGGGAAACAAGGGCTTATTCTACCATGCAGCGACGTAACGACCAGTAGCGCGCCTGCAGTTCTGCGCGCCCGTGCAGAGTCAGCAGCGCCGGCTGGTCCGGAAAATAGCGGCTGCTCATCACCCCTTCCCCGTCGTTGATGAAGATCTCAACGCTGGAGTGGTCACACAGAATCTGTAACCGGCGGGCTGCCCCGGTCCAGTAACGATACGTCCATTCACCCGACACCAGGCTACGACGGGCAAGCCGCAGTTCGTTGTGCTGCCATGTCAGGATCAGGGTATCGGCGAAATTGAGTTCGATGTCGCCCTGGCTCTCAAGCTCAAGCTCAAGCCGCTGTGCGGCAATCTGCGGCGCATCATCGGCGCGGCCCTGATAGTGCTGCTCGTTCTCGCGCAACGCCTGCAGTTCCGCGATGGGCTGCTGACAGAGCCGCCCGTTACGTGAACTCAGCTCGCGCAGACAGGTCATCTGGTGGATCCAGCCCTGCGCCACGGTTGGCTGGGCCATCTCTTCACCGTCCGGCGTCCCCATCCAGCCCACCAGCAGACGCCGGCCATCCGCGGTCAGCGTGGTTTGCGGAGCATAAAATTCAAAGCCGGCATCCATTTCGTTCAGCGGGCCGTGCTGGTATGCAGGCTGATGATAATCCAGGTCGCCACTCAGCCAGGCGCACGCGTGGCTGTTCAGAAAGCGCTTCTCTTCGGGCGCAACACCCTGCGGACAGCAGATCAGATAGGTGCTGTCGCCGAGCGTGAACATGTCCGGGCACTCCCACATATAACCCGCGGCATCCAGCCCGCCCAGTCCGCTGCCCGCGATCTCGCCAAGATTCTGCCACTCCCGCAGATTGTCAGAACGCAGCAGCAGCACCCTGCCCTGCCGCTCTATATTCTGTGCCGCCAGCACCATGTACCAGCCATCGTCATGACACCACACTTTAGGATCGCGAACGTGGCCGGTATAACCCTCCGGCACGGCGATGACCGGGCCAAGCTTGTCAAAACCGCCCGCACTGTTCTGCTGCGCCAGGCACTGCCACGCCGTGCGCGAGCCATCGTCGAATTTTACGTTGCCGGTGTAGACCAGTGTCAGTACGCCGTTATCGTCGACTGCGCTGCCGGAATAGCAGCCACTGCGGTCATACTCCTCATCCGGCATCAGCGCGATGGGCTGATGCTCCCAGTTCAGCAGATCGGTTGAGCGCCAGTG
Source organism: Pantoea sp. F_5 (assembly GCF_008631595.1). Taxonomy (NCBI): domain Bacteria; kingdom Pseudomonadati; phylum Pseudomonadota; class Gammaproteobacteria; order Enterobacterales; family Erwiniaceae; genus Pantoea; species Pantoea sp. F_5. Next base: position 4,565 of record NZ_VWUO01000022.1, on the reverse strand, counting down.
CCCCCAGCATTTATGCTGATGCGCACAGCCCAGCGCGTTCCACTGGTAGAAGAGATGATAGTGACCGTCGAAATGAATGAAGCCGTTGGGATCGTTTAGTAGTCCGGTAACTGGGGCCAGATGCCAGCCGGGATAGTGGCTGTCGCTGAGCGCCTTTGGCATATCCTGCATCACCGCCTGCAGAATGGCGGCAAGACGTGTTGATGAAGCCATTATTCAGAGTCCGTTTTGTATTTGAGCAGATAAGAGATCACAAACGCGGTGGTGAACGCGATGGCGACACCGATGACATAATTGAGCAGAGAACCCGCCTTAACAATCGCCATGCCGGGCAGACCGGTCAGTCCGACCGCCGTCATATAAACATGGACCGACACCACCCAGGCACCGCCCAGCGCGCCGCCCACCAGACCCGCGATAAAGGGTTTCACAAACCGCAGGTTGATACCAAAGATAGCCGCCTCGGTGATCCCCAGCAGTGCTGAAAACGCGGAGGGCAGCGAAATTGCTTTGATCTTCGCATCGCGTGTTTTAAACCACACCGCCAGACAGGCCCCGCCCTGAGCGACGTTCGCCATTGCCCAGATAGGCAGCAGGAAATTAACCCCGATAGACGGGTTACCCAGCAGCCCCGCCTCAATCGCATGGAAACTGTGATGCACGCCGGTGATGACAATCACCGAATAGAGTCCGCCAAAGACCAGACCTGCCAGCCAGCCGGCATGCGCAATCAGGGTACTGAGCACAAAGGAGATACCATCGCCCAGCATACGGCCCGCCGGACCGATAATCAGCAGCGCGATAAAGCCGGAGATAATCACCGTCAGGAACGGGGTCAGGATCAGATCGAGCGCATCCGGGATCACCCGACGCAACTGCTTTTCCAGCATGCTCATAAACCACACCGCCAGCAGTACCGGGAATACCGTACCCTGATAGCCAATCATCGCCACTTCAATGCCGAAGAAGTTCATGGTATGGAAACCGGCGGCGACGCCCCAGGCGTTGGTCAGCGCCGGGTGCGTCAGAATGCCGCCCAGCGTCGCTCCCAGAAACGGGTTACCGCCAAACTCGCGGGCCGCCGTAAAACCAATCAGGATTGGCAGGATAATAAAGGCCGCCGAGCTGCACATATCCAGCATGATGTAGAGTGCATTTTCCGGATTGACCCAGCCGTAGGTTTTAACCATCCCCAGCAGGCCCATCAGCAGGCCCGATGCCACGATCGCCGGAATGATCGGCACAAAGATGTTCGACAGCAGGCGAGCGATGCGCTGGAAAGGATTGAGCTTGCGGGCGGCAATATCAGCAGCTTCTGACTTGCTCGATTCGCTGATGCCCGCCTCGGCGATAAAAGCGGCGTAGACCTTGTTCACCACGCCGGTGCCGAAGATAACCTGAAGCTGTCCCGCGTTGCGGAAGCAGCCTTTAACGCCTTCAATCTGGCCAATCGCTTTCGTGTCCGCTTTCTCATCATCTGCCAGCACCAGCCGCAGTCGGGTGGCGCAGTGAGCCGCGCTGGCAATGTTCTCTTTGCCACCCAGCAGGGGCAGCAGGGCCCGCGATATTTTTACATAGTCCATACATACCTCACTCTTGTTATGTTTCTATCCGCGTGGCGTTCAGGCCCCGACAGCCGGAGCCGCCGGCTCAGAACCAGGTTTCCATCTGTACGCCGAAGTTCCATTCGCCGCCGGCATCGAAGCCTTTGCTGCCGAACGCGTCGTCACTGGCATAGTTATCCAGCCGGTGATCCCAGTTCATCCAGGTTGCAAACAGACGAATTTCCGGTCGTTTAAGGAAGTCGCCGACATCACCGGCTTTCAGGGTTGGCGCAACGGTGAGTTTGGTGAAGCTGCCGCTGACCGCATTACGGTTGTTGTAGCCTTCCGGACGCAGATCCATGTACTGATAAGAGCCTTCATACTGCATCTCGAAGTTCTGCGTGATTTCCTGAATCAGCCGCAGGTTGACTGTCGCCCAGTCGTAGCTGTCACCTTTGACGTAGCGATCGTCACTGCGCTGTGCGAGTAAGGCGGGCGCAATGTGCCAGCCACCGCCGAGGGGAGTTGTACCGTAACTCGCCAGCCGCCAGGTATCCGCTTCCGGTAGCAGTGCGCCGTCAGATCCAATCGACTTCACCTCAGCGCCAAGGCCATGACCATAGAGCAGGGCTGTTTTCGACGTACCTTCTGTCAGCCCATAAAAACTGTCGTTATGCAGGCCCAGCAGCGCATGGACGCCGGTTTCTGCCGCATCGCTTTTGACACGGAGGCCGTCGATATCCCGACGATCGTCGTTATCTTTCGCCCGCATACCGCTGACCATCATCTGCACCGGGCCGACAAAATTATTCAGCGACAGGATGTAGTTCTGTGCGGTGTTTTCATTGTTTTCGATGTCACCAAAAGTACGACCATAAAGCGAGATGTTGCTGCGCGCCTGCTCGGCCCATTTCATGTCGTAAATACCGGCGCCGGTTCCGGCAAGGAAAACCACATCGGAGTCGAGCCAGTGAATATCGAAGTTATCACGATCAAAACGCTTACCGGCCCATACGGTTGCGTTATCAAACGCGCCGGTGAAGGTCGGAAGCTGGCCGAGTTCGACAAACGCCTGACGCAGGTTGAGATCGCTGCTGGCGGCCGTCCAGTCGTTGTAGGTGCGCTGTCCATCGGCCAGCATTGCTTTGAAGCGGGTTGTCGCACCATTGTCCAGCGTCTGCTTATGTTCGAGATTGAGCTCAACGTAGGTATCCGGCTCATTACCCAGACGCCCGACGTGACCGCCGGTTTCGCCAGCCGGGGTTACAGTCGGGCCGCCCTGCGTTTTGGCGGCGGAGCTGTTCATCAATAATCCTGAGCGGGCATAACCGTGGAACTCAAAGCCACCTTCATCGGCAGATTTTTGTTCCAGTTTCGCGGTGCGCTGCGCGACCTCAGCGGTGGAGGTCTGGGTCTGCTGCTGAACCGCCGCCAGCTGCTGAGCCTGTCTTTCAGCCATCTGGGCCTGTTTTTCGGCAACCTCTGCGCGGCTTTCAGCGGCATTCGCCCGCTGCTCAGCAGCCTGCAGTCGCTGCTCCATTGCAGCCAGGCGGGCTTCAATGCTGCTCATACTGGGATCGGCCCAGACGGGTGTGGAAAAGAATATTGCAGAGAGGGCGACGGCTAACGTGCTTTTTTTCATTTTTTATATCCCTGAGGAGAGGCTATCATCACCGGTATTTTTTGCTAAACCGGTTTAGGTGCAAATCATAGCCACGGGTAATTTCCCTCTGCAATGAAAATAGCTAAACCGGTTTAGTGATTGTGAGATAGCTCCCAAAACAGGGACGTTTCAGGATGATTAGCCAGCCAGCTCGTCCAGCTGGTGGTGCCAGGGAAGTGCTGTCATGGCTCCTTTTGCCGTGGTTGCGAGTGCGCCACAGCGTTGCGCAGTCAGCAGGCAGCTGGCAAGCTGCGATTCATTAACAGTCAGCCCTGACTTCGCCAGCTCCCAGAGTAATCCGGCCACAAAGGCATCACCTGCACCGGTAGTATCGACGCTGTCAACGGGCGTGGTGGCATGGTGGGTTATACGGCCCTGATAACAGGCCATCACCCCTTCCCTGCCACGCGTCACCAGTAATAAGCGAATGCTGAATTTTGCGGCCAGCTGCGGCATGCTGACAGCCGCTTCCTGACCCGGGCTGAGAAAATCGAGTTCTTCGTCGGAGAGTTTCACCACGTCTGTATGACTGAGGGCCTCATTCACCACCGTATGCAGCAGTCCCGGGTCGGGCCAGAGATCTTCCCGCAGATTTAAATCGAAACTGACATGGCCGCCTGCCGCCCGGATTTGTTGCATAGCGGTCAGCGTCGCAGTACGTGAAGGTTCCGCCGCCAGGGCTATCGAACAGCAGTGCAGCCATTCTCCACGGTGAAATTCAGGCAGATCTGACGGTTCAAGAAACAGGTCGGCACTGGGCCGCACCATAAAGGTAAAAGAGCGCTCCCCCTCCTCATCCAGACCGACCACCACGGTTGACGTGCGATGCTGTGAATCGGCGATCATATAGCGGGTATCAACATTCTCCTCACTGAGCGTCTGCCGCATAAACTCACCAAAAGGATCTGCACCCACCCTTCCGATAAAACCGCTGTTTCCCTGTAGTCGGGCAATGCCAACGGCAACATTAGCGGGTGCTCCACCAGGACACTGCATCAGGCGGCCCGGCATTTCGGGTAGCAAATCGACCACGGCATCCCCGAGGCACCATACGCGAACAGACATAAAAAACTCCTCTGATTAAACCTGAAAGCTAAACCGTTTTAGCTATAGCGCTAAACAGCGTAAGGTTCAAGCGTTAGCATGCTTAAGTGATATATGATTAACAGAAGACCTGAATAGTCAGAGGACATCACAGGCACATGCCCGGCAAATACGTGTAGAGTGCAGGAGTAAAAATCCGCCTTCATAGAAGGCGGCTTTGTTTTCCGCCCCATGGGGGCGTACTAAGTTCGGACTCTTAGAGCCCTCTCTTTACACCTCATGAAGCGACAGTTGTTTATCTTCAACTTCATGCT
>NZ_VWUO01000021.1:0-65608 GCF_008631595.1 Pantoea sp. F_5 | reverse complement strand
AACCCGGCCGGAAGATGTTGCTCAGGCAGGGAGGATGGTGGCAGAGTCAGTAGAAATCTATAACAGTCAGCGGCCACATCTGTCGCTGAAATACAAAACGCCTGATGCAGTGCATCAGGCGTTTTAACGGCATAACGTGTCAACCTATGCCAGGACTAGTCAGGCGTCTCAGGCGGCGACAGGCAGCAGCCCTGCCCGGGCGATTTTCACCAGCGGAGCAGGGTTATTAAGGCGTGATAAACAACTCATCGGACCGCTATTTTACGGAGAGTGATACCGCCTCAGTTGCCCAGTGGCGGGCAAACGGCTCCGCACCGATGGCGGCAATAATTGCATCGGCCTCTACACTGACGAGGTTATAGCGGACAAAGGGATCGTCAGCGAGCGCTGTTTTGACCGCGTCGTCGTCGGGATAATTCGCCAGGATATAGCCGCCTGTTCCATCCACCCGGGGACCGGCGAAAATTATATGTCCGGCCACGATATTATCGGCGAGCCATTTTTTATGCCCCATAGTATGGTGGGCCAGTTCATCCTGATTGTGCAGATAGTTTAGTGTGATGGAATATAACATGGTCATTCCTTAATTAACGGCGGCCACGACGTCAGATATGGCATTCAGCGCCCGTTCAATTTCATGCTGACGGATATCGTCAGATTTGGACGCCCCCTCGGCGCGGATAAAATGAATTTTCTCAATACCGAGGAAACCGAAATACGCACTGAGATAGCGCTCCTGAAAATCCATTGAAGCGAAGGGGCCGTTTTCATAAAACCCGCCTCTTGCTGACGCGACAATCACCGTTCGTCCGCCCGCCAGCCCGACCGGACCTTTTTCGGTGTAGCGGAAAGTTTTGCCCGGCTGAGCCAGACGATCCAGCCAGGCCTTGAGCTGGCTGGGAACGGAAAAGTTGTACATCGGCGCGCCTATCACCATGATGTCGCTGGCCAGAAATTCGCTGACCAGCGCATCCGATAAACGATGCTGGCTTTGCGTCTCTTTATCCGCGTCGTTAACACCCAGCGGCCTGAACCCCTGAGCAATGGGGCCGGTTAAATGTGGTATGGCATCTTCTGTGAGGTCGCGATAATGAATGCGGGCAAGGCTGTCCCGCGCCTGGAGCTGCCGGACAATTTCCGCAGATAATAAACGCGTAACCGACTCACTTTTTGAAATACTGGAATCAAGATGAAGAATAACGGACATGAATCCTCCTGGTGTGGGCGTAGTAATAACTGAATGGTTAATTCAGGCTTTTTGCCGCTTTTGTAATAAACGTGGCAACGTCGTCGGGATGCGAAATAAGTGAAAGGTGGCTGGAGCGTAGAGTTTTCGTCACAGAGCCAGTCTGAGCCGCTATTTTTTTCTGCACTTTATAGGGCAGGGCATTGTCGTTTTGAGTCAGCAGATACCAGGAGGGTTTACCTCTCCAGGCCGCCTGTTTGATTTTGTCATTAAAGGCGCTGGCCGCGATGGGCTGCTGAACCGCTGCGAGCTTCTGTACTTCATCAGATGCGACGTCCGCCGCCATGACGTGCTGAAATGCCGCCGGGCTGTCGAGCCAGATCAGGCCGTGCGAGTCTGGCGTCATACCCTCCATCGGGCTGCCGAGACGGTTTAACAGATCGCTGACCGATTCACCGCTGTCGGGTACCAGCGCCGAGAGATAGACGATCCCCCGTACCTTTTCATTGTTGCCCGCCTCCGTCACCACAGCACCCGCCCAGGAGTGCCCGACCAGCAGAACGTCGCCGTGCTGCCGGGCGATTACCCGCTCGGTGGCGTCAACATCGTCCTGCAGGGAGGTCAGGGGATTCTGCACCGCCGTGACGTGATAGCCTTTAGCCTGCAGGCGTTCAGTCACCGCTGACCAGGATGAGCCATCGGCAAATGCGCCATGTACCAGCACGATGTTGGTGATGCCTTGTGCATTTACCATCGCGGGCGCACTCATCAGGGCGCTCAGGGTGATGGCACAGAGTGAACGAAAGCGCTTCATTAATGCTGTTTCCTTCCGGTATCTTTTGCAGTGAGAAAGGGGGTTATCTGGCCCCTGTGCGGTTGAATCCAGTCTAAGCAGCTGCCTGACATTGAGTAAGGTGAGAAGAGGGACTAAAAGCATGCAAAAAACGACAAACCGGATCGCCTGTTCATGACAATACGCATCGCGATCATCGCGCTTGAAGGTAGCCTGCACTCTTCAATCTCGGGTTTGTCCGATATGTTCTGGATGACCCATCAGGCGGTGCAAAACCAGCCTGAACAGCCCACCAGGACGGCAGGGAACCTGTTTGATGTGCAGATTGTCAGTGCCGATGGTGCCCCGGTACGGGATGCGCAGGGCCGGATGATCGCTGTGGATTGCGCCTTTGCAGACGTGTGTCAGCCAGATATCGTTGTCGCCACCGGCATGGCGCTGGGCGCGGATCGCCTGCCGGTTCATATGCCCGGTTTTATCCGGGCCGCAGGCTGGATAAAGCAGCAGTATGAGCGTGGTGCCAGCGTAGCGGGAGCCTGTGCAGGAGCATTGTTGCTGGGCGAGGCAGGCCTGTTAAATGGCAAGCACTGCACGACCACCTGGTGGCTGTTCCATACCCTGCAGCAGCGTTATCCGGCCGCGAAACCGGTGTGGGGTAAGGCGATGGAAGAGGATGGGCGTGTGCTGACAACCGGCGGGCCACTGTCGTGGGTGAGCGTGGCGTTGCAGATCATTCGTCGTGAAGCGGGTGGTGACATTGCTAAACTTGCAGCAGACATGGCTGTTGCCGACAGCCAGCCTTTATCGCAGCAGGTTTATGCGCCACCGGGCTTTGTGAATACCCGTCATCCTTTGCTGATGCGCGCAGAAGAGATTATTCGTTATCGCAATCCGGCCATTACCGCCGAGCAACTGGCGGCCGCCCTGCACACCACTGAGCGCACTCTGCAACGCAGACTCAAGGCGCTCACGCAGGAGACGCCAAAAGCCTTTATCACGCGGGTACGCATAGAGTCAGCCTGTGTGTTGCTGGCCAATCCGCAGGCGAATATCCGGGAAGTGGCTGCACACTGTGGCTACAAAGAGGATACGGCATTTCGTAAGGCGTTTAGCCAGGCGCTCGGCATGACGCCTGTGCAGTATCGAAAATGGATCACGGAGAGAAATGCAGATGCCGGCAAGCCGGTCTGATGCTGGCGGCGCGAGCCCTCCCTGGTGCGCGCTGGCGCACCTTTTTGGTGGTTAAAAATCATGAGTGCGGGTCGTCAGGGCCTTCGTGTGCAGCCAACACGTTGCCGGGCAGGAAACCATTGATGATTGAGAATTGTACGCTGGTAATGTACATTTCAGATTGAAACTATCAGGAGGTCACATGCGTAGTTACACCACCACTGAGGCCCGACAAAACATTGCTGAAGTCATGGACACAGCAACGGCCGGTGAGCCTGTAGAAATAACCCGGCGCGATGGTGCTTCTGCTGTACTTATCAGTCGCGACGATTTTAATGCCTGGCAGGAAGCAAAACTGGATGCCGAATTTGCCGACATTATGGGGCGACATTCACGTACGGTGAAGGCACTGGCTGACCGATGAAATGGGTTAGCGCTCAGGAGGTGATAGCTTTTCATGATCGTTTGCTGATTGTTCTGCCAGGTATCAAGGGTATGCCAGAACCCCAGAGAGCAGAAGCTATCATTTATAGGGTACAGAACCAGCTCTATTATGAAGGTGTGGAAGATATTTTTGTATTAGCCGCCATCTACCTCATCGCTATATCCCGGGGACACATTTTTAATGATGATAATAAGCGAACTGCATTTTTCGTCACGATGGTTTTTTTGAATCGTAACGGCATAGCTATACGTGATGAAGATAATGAACTCGAAGAATTAACGGTATCTGCCGCTACTGGTGAAGCTACGACTGAGGTCATTGCTGCTGTATTGCGGCGATTATCGTTTTTGTCTCCGTAAGAGCCAATTTCGTTGTCAGCCCTGCATGTTTGAAATTTTCTCAGACTAAAAGTAATAATCCGGGAGCAGGTTTTCGTCCGTAAATGATGACGACAGGATTTGCTATCAAATGAACAAACCCCGAAAATTTCGGGGTTTGTTCTTTTTAATCTTAAACTCCAGCCTTAACCCTGCAGCAGACGCTTACGGCGAGTCGTCAAATCCCTTAACAATACGTCGGTTTCCGGATCGCTGAACAGTGCCTCTACAGTCACGCTCAGCTTGCGCCGCCAGTTCGGGTATTCGTCGCTGGTGCCGGGAATATTCACCGGCGCGGCCATATCCAGCCAGTCCTCCGGTTGCAGACCCAGCAGGGCGCTATGGCTGTCCGCCAGATAGCGCTGCATCGCCCGATTCAGTGCCTTACTCATCCCGGTGCGGCGTGCATCGCGTCCGGCACGTTTCGGCAGCGCACCGACCCGATGCAGACTGTTGAGCAGCGCCTGCTTCGCCTGGCGTCGATCCTGATACAGCCCGGCCAGCACCACTTTGTCCGGATAGAGACCGAGTTGCGCGCCGGTCGTCAGATCGTCACTTTGCCACCAGCCGCGCAGCGTCGGGAGATCGTGCGTGGTGGCGACGGCCATCGCCTGCCGTGGCCAGCTGGCGGGCGGGCGAAAACCGGCTTCTGAGGTTTGTTCGAACCAGAGCACTTTGTAGGAGTAAACCCCGCCATCACGCAGTTTATCCACTATCGCCTCTGGCACGGTGCCGAGATCTTCGCCAATCACCATGCAGCGATGACGCTGGCTTTCCAGCGCCAGAATCGCCAGCAGATCGTCGATGGGATAGTGCACATAAGCCCCATGCATCGCGCTTTCGCCAGCCGGGATCCACCACAGCCGCATCAGCGCCATCACATGATCGATACGCAGCGCACCGCAGTGGCGCATACTGGCGCGTAGCAGGGCGATCCACGGCTCCCACGCGCGCTGACGCATTACCTGCGGATCCATGGGCGGCAATCCCCAGTCCTGACCGCGCGGGCCGAGAATATCGGGTGGCGCACCGATGCTGGCCTCCATGCAGTAAAGATCGCGCTCGCTCCAGGTCTCTGCGCCACCCTGGGCGACGCCTACTGCCAGATCGCGGTAAAGGCCAATCGGCATCTGCTGCTGCTGACAGACGTTCCAGCAATCGGCAAGCTGCTGCGCGGCCAGCCACTGCAGCCAGAGCCAGAAACGCACCTGATCCTGATGCTGATTTAAAAACGTCTGTACTGCTGGACTGGCGGGATGCTGTAACGCCTCCGGCCACACCGGCCAACCCCAGCGCCCGCTATCCTGCGCCATCTGATCCGCATGCAGCGCATCAAACAGCGCCTGGTGCAGCAGGCTCTCGCCGCCTTCCCGGATAAACGCATTAAACGCCTGCACCTCAGAATCGGCGGCGTCGCGCTGGATAAACTGCGGCCATGCCAGGCTCAGTGCCTGAATCTTCAGCCGGGTTACCGCCGCATAATCGACCCATTCGGCCGCCCGAGCCTGCTCCAGCGCCTGCTGCGTCTCCGGCCGTTGCCACCAGGCCTGAGCGGGCGTGCTCAACTGGAAATCAGCGACCGCGTTTACATCGATGTACAACACATTAAGCCAGCGCCGTGACGACGGGCTGTAAGGACTGGCGCTCTCCGGACTCGAGGGAAACAGCGCATGGACAGGATTAAGACCGATAAACGCGCCGCCGCGTGCGGACACTTCTGGCAACATCCGGCGCAGATCGCCAAAGTCGCCAATGCCCCAGTTCTCTGCCGAGCGCAGGGTATAGAGCTGCACGCAGGCTCCCCACAAGGACTCCCCCGCCAGCAGTTGAGGGGGTTCATAACAGCGGGCGGGGGTAATAATTACCCGGCATGACCACTGCTGCGCGCCCTGTTGCAGCGTCAGCTGATGATAGCCTTCGGGCAGCGGCGGCAGATGCAGCGGCTGGGCGGGCTGGCAGCGACCGGAGCTGATCTCACCCGCCTCGCTGATGAGATGCCAGTGGGCATCGTCGCTCAGCTGCGGCGAGAGGCTGAGCGACTCGCCGCTGCGAAAAATAACCGCCGGTGGCAGCGGCGTGCTGAGTGGATGGGGAGGCTGCATCACCGCCAGCAAACGCTGGCGGGTCAGGGCCGGGATCGCCTGTGGCATACCGTGCGCATTGATATACTCAGCGGCGATGCCTGCCAGCGAAAAATCGTCCAAAACTTTCATGGCGTTCCTTAGCGTTTCGCTTGCCAGATGCGCTGCTGGTAATTGCGGATTGCGCGATCGGAGCTGAACATGCCACAGCGCGCGGTATTCAGGATGGTGGCACGCGTCCAGGCTTCCTGATCGCTCCACAGCAGTTCAACCTGCGCCTGCGCGTCCAGGTAGGGCTGGAAGTCAGCCAGCACCAGATAAGGATCGCCCCCTTCCGGACCGAGGCTGTGCAGCATCGCGTCAAACGCGTGGAGGTCGCCCTGGCTGAAGGTACCCTCTTCCAGCGCCTGTAAAACCCGATTGAGCTGCGCATCTTTTTTGCGCCACTGCGCCGGGGCATAGCCCTCTGCTTTTAACGCCTTCACCTGTTCCACGGTGTGTCCGAAGATAAAAATGTTCTCGCTGCCGACCTGCTCAGCGATCTCAACGTTCGCGCCATCCAGTGTGCCGATGGTCAGCGCGCCGTTAAGCGCCAGCTTCATGTTACCGGTGCCGGAGGCCTCTTTACCGGCGGTAGAAATTTGTTCGGAGAGGTCAGCGGCCGGAATCAGCCGCTCGGCGACAGAAACGTTGTAATCGGGAATAAACACCACTTTCAGGCGGTCACCAATACGCGGATCCTGATTAATCACCTCAGCCACTTTGTTGATGGCGTAGATGATATTTTTTGCCAGCGCATAGCCCGGCGCGGCTTTGGCACCAAACAGCACCACGCGCGGCGCACGGTTCGCCTGTGGATCGGTGACCAGCGTTTGCCACAGCGCAATGATGTGCAGCAGGCTGAGATGCTGACGTTTGTACTCATGCAGGCGCTTAATCTGCACATCAAATAACGCGGTCGGGTCAATTTCGATACCGGTGCGGTTTTTTATCCAGCCGACCAGCGCCTGTTTGTTCTGCTGCTTGATGGCACGATATTCCGCGCGGAACGCGGCGTCATCCGCAAAGGCTTCCAGTCCCTGCAGGGCATCGAGATTGTTCAGCCACGGCTTGTTGAGCGTTCGGGTGATCAGCGCACTCAGTGCCGGGTTGCACTGATTGATCCAGCGGCGCGGCGTAATGCCGTTAGTGACATTATGGAACTTCTCCGGCCACAGCTGGTGATACTCCGGGAAGAGATCCTGTACGACCAGTTTCGAGTGCAGCGCCGCCACGCCGTTAACGGCAAAGCCGCTGGTGACGCAAAGATTGGCCATCCGCAGCTGGTTATTATGCACCAGCGCCAGTTTCGCCCATTTCGCGTCATCATCCGGCCAGCGCGCCGTGACAGCCGTTTTCAGCTGCGCGTTCAGAGTGTTAATAATCATCATATGGCGTGGCAGCAGGCTGCGCACCAGCCTTACATCCCAGCACTCCAGCGCTTCTGGCATCAGGGTGTGGTTGGTATAGGCGAAGGTGTGTTGCGTAATCTGCCAGGCGCGATCCCAGCTCAGCCGATGCTCATCCAGCAGCAGACGCATGAGTTCCGGGATTGCCAGCGTCGGATGGGTGTCGTTCAGCTGGATCACTTCGTGATCGGCCAGGGTTTCGATGTGGCGTCCGGCCAGATGATGACGACGCAGAATGTCAGCCAGCGCGCAGGCGCACTGGAAATATTGCTGCATCAGACGCAGTTTTTTACCGTTCTGATGATTGTCATTGGGGTAAAGGACTTTGGTCAGTTTTTCTGCATCAATACCCTGTTGCTCCGCGCGCAGAAAGTCGCCATCGTTAAAACGACCCAGATTAAACGGCTGCGCATGTTTCGCCTGCCACAGACGCAGTGGCTGACTGATGCCATTCTCAAAACCCACCACCGGCAGATCCCAGGCTTCACCAACCAGTTCAAACGCCGGTTGCCATTGCGGATTCCCGTCAACGGTCACCACTTTACCGCCCAGCCCGACCCGCACATTCAGCGCGGCGTTGTGGTTAAACCACGGGTAGCGATCGCGCTGCCAGTCATCCGGACCTTCAACCTGTGCGCCCTGTTCGAAGCGCTGGCGGAACAGACCGTACTGATAGTTCAGACCGTAGCCCGTCGCAGGCTGACCCACGTTCGCCATGGAATCCAGGAAGCAGGCCGCCAGACGACCGAGGCCGCCGTTGCCCAGCGCCGGATCCGTTTCGTTTTCCAGCACGTCGGTCAGTGAAATGTTCCAGGCCGACAGTGCGTCATTAACCGCGTCATACCAGCCCAGGTTCAGCAGGTTGTTGCCAGTCAGGCGACCGATCAGAAACTCCATCGACAGGTAGTTAACATGGCGGAGGTCTGTCGGGGCCGGGTGAGCGGGTTGTGCGGCCAGCATATCGGCCAGCGCACCACTGAGTGCCTGCCACCACTGTGCGTGGGTCATCTCCTGCGCATCGCGCAGGCCAAAACGTTGCCACTGACGGGTCAGGGCAGCGTTGAACTGAGTCGGATTGAAATCGGGCTGTGTCATGATTGATGTCCTGTAAAAACAGAAAATGGGTCAATGTGGCGACAGTCTGCCCGGGCGAAAATCATTGCTCATCCTCCTGAAAAGAATTAGGGCAGGAGGATAGGGAGGGTGGAGAGGATGAGGCTAATCCGAAATCATCACAGGAGTGTGATTGCGCACGCTTTTGTAAAGTTTAATTAATGGGTTTGCTTGCATTCATCTGACGAAATGCTGAACCTGTGTAAGGAATAATTACGAAGCGTAAAATAATGATGCGCTCGACAAATGGAGAAACGCGCGCCCATGTTAATACCCGCCAAACTCAGTCGCCCGGTGCGTCTTGAAGGCACCGTGATCCGCGAGAGATTGCTGCAAAAGCTCACCGCTGCCGGTAACTATCGGCTGGTGCTGGTGACCAGTCCTGCGGGCTACGGTAAAACCACACTGGTATCGCAGTGGGCGGCGGGGAAAAGCGACCTGGGCTGGGTTTCTCTGGATGAGGGCGATAATCAGCCGGAACGCTTCGCCGATTACCTGATCGCGGCACTGCAACAGGCGACGCACGGCGGCTGTCCCCGCAGTGAGCTGCTGGCGCAGAAGCGGCAATATGTGAATCTCAATGCGCTGTTTTCCCAGCTCTTTATCGAGCTGGTGGAGTGGCAGCAGCCGCTGTGGCTGATCGTTGATGACTACCATCTAATCACCAATCCGGTCATTCACGACGCGATGCGCTTTTTCCTGCGTCATCAGCCTGAAAATCTGACCCTGATTCTGATGTCACGTAACCTGCCGCAGCTCGGTATCGCGAACCTGCGGGTGCGAGAGCAACTGATCGAGCTGGGCAGTCAGCAGCTGGCGTTCACCCATCAGGAAGCGCGCCAGTTTTTTGACTGCCGTCTGGCGGCCCCGCTGGAAAGCGAAGAGAGTAGTCGCCTCTGTGATGATGTCGCAGGCTGGGCGACGGCGCTGCAGTTAATTGTTTTGTCGGCACGTCAGGGAGCCAGTTCGGCTCAGCATTCCGCCCGGCGTCTCTCCGGCATTAATGCCAGCCATCTCGCCGACTATCTGGTGGAAGAAGTGCTGGATAACGTCGATCTGCCGACCCGCCATTTCTTACTAAAAACCGCGCTGCTGCGCTCAATGAATGATGAACTGATCGCCTGCGTGACCCGCGAAGAGAACGGTCAGATGCGGCTGGAGGAGATCGAGCGCCAGGGTCTGTTTCTGCAGCGTATGGACGATTCCGGCTGCTGGTTCAGCTACCATCCGCTGTTTGGCAACTTCCTGCGTCAGCGCTGTCAGTGGGAACTGGCGGCAGAACTGCCTGCGCTGCATCGGGCCGCAGCCGAGAGCTGGATGGCGCAGGGCTTCCCGGGCGAGGCGATTCACCATGCGCTTGCCTCGGGCGACGCGACCATGCTGCGGGACGTGCTGCTGAAGCACGCCTGGACGCTGTTTAATCAAAGTGAGCTGCCGCTGCTGGAGAACTCCCTGAAAGCGCTGCCGTGGGAGATGATGCTCGACAACCCGATGCTGGTGCTATTACAGGCTTGGCTGATGCAGACTCAGCATCGCTTCTCAGAAGTCGACAGCCTGCTGGCGCGTTTTGAGCAGGCCAGTCACTGCGAGATTGACGCGGCACTGCGCGGTGAATTTAATGCGTTGCGCGCTCAGGTGGCGATCAACGATGGCAATACTGATGAAGCGGAGCGGCTGGCGAAAGTGGCGCTTGATACCCTGCCAGCCAGCCGTCACTACAGCCGCATTGTGGCAACCTCGGTGCATGGCGAGGTGATGCACTGCAAAGGCGAACTGGACGATTCACTCAAGCTGATGCGGCAGACCGAACAGATGGCGCGTCGCGATGAAGTGTGGCACTACGCGCTCTGGAGCCTGATTCAGCAGAGCGAAATTCTGTTTGCGCAGGGCTTTTTGCAGGCTGCTTATGAGATCCAGAGCCGCGCCTTTGTGCTGGTGGAAGAGCAGCATCTGGCGCAGTTCCCGCTGCATGAGTTTCTGCTGCGCATTCGCGCTCAGCTGCTGTGGGCCTGGGGCCGGCTTGAAGAAGCGGAGCAGGCGGCGCGCGAAGGCATCAAGGTGCTGAATGGTTACCAGCCGCAGCAGCAGATTCAGTGTCTGGGATTGCTGGTGCAGTGCTCGCTGGCGCGCGGCAATCTGGATAACGCCCGCAGCTATCTGAACCGTCTGGAAAACCTGCTGAATAATGGTAACTGGCACAGCGACTGGATCGCCAATGCCGATAAAGTCCGGGTGATTTACTGGCAGATGACGGGCGAAAGCCAGAATGCCCGCGACTGGATGCGGCAGACGCCCAAGCCCGCCTTCGCCAACAACCATTTTCTGCAGGGACAGTGGCGGAACATTGCCCGCGCGCAGATTCTGCTGGGTGATGTCAGTCAGGCTGAAGTGGTGCTGGAGGAGCTGAATGAAAATGCCCGCGGCCTGCGCCTGATGAGCGACTTAAACCGTAATCTGCTGCTGCTCAATCAGATCTACTGGCAGACCGACCGCAAAGCGGAGGCACAGCGCGTGCTGATTGAAGCACTGAAACTGGCGCGCAGCACCGGCTTTATCAGCCATTTTGTCATTGAAGGCGAGATGATGGCGCAGCAGCTGCGGCAGCTGATACAGCTTAATACCCTGAATGAGCTGGACAGCCACCGCGCCCGCCGCATTCTGCTGGAGATCAACAAATATCACCGTCACAAGTTCGCCCATTTCGATGAAGGCTTTGTCAGCCGGTTGCTTAACCATCCTGACGTGCCGGAGCTGATCCGCACCAGCCCGCTGACGCAGCGCGAATGGCAGGTGCTGGGGTTAATCTATTCGGGCTACAGCAACGATCAGATTGCCGGTGAGCTGGCGGTGGCGTCTACCACGATCAAAACCCATATCCGCAATCTCTATCAGAAACTGGGCGTGTCACATCGCAGCGAAGCGATGAATCAGGTGCAGTCGCTGCTGAAAATGATGGGGTATGTCTGAGGGTATTGGGTGGACAGGTTAATTGCGGAATATCGCTGGCGATGCATTATCAGCATCACGTTATTACAGGCGTCTTAATTCAGTCTGCGCCTTAAAACGAACAGCTGAGCGGATTGCTTCACTAAAAGAGAGACGTAATCACCCACCAGAAAAAGCCGGTGAAGTAAGTTAATCCTCTCTCGGCCTTCGCTATCAAAAGCCGTTACGACCAACGAATATTCCGTGAATGAGCCTGTCTGAAAGTATAAGCAGAATGATCTATAGCTAAGAAAATTCTGTGTGCAAGCGTAACCCGCGCTATGTTAATATTTGCGCGCTTATTCAGCTCTCCTGCCGTGCGTAGTATTACCGGAACGCATTATGACCGATAAATATCACCTTCATCACAACGTAGATGTGCTGCTTCTGCTGCGCCGCATCTGCCAGATCGTCCTGACGCTATTTATTCTGCTGTGTCTTCATCCCACTATTGCGCTGGCCGGAATAAAGGATGACAAAGCTAATCGTATCGTCAGCGGCATCATCAGTTTCGCCCACTGGCAAAATTTAAATAAGCCGCCTGAATTATGTGTTTTTACTTCAGCACGCCATCTCTCTTTGCCGGAAAACAGCACCGCTGCGGCAGCGACATTCACCGTTGTCTATCTTGCGGGCGCAGGTGATTCTGCAATGCATCGATGCGATGCCATTTATTTTGGCGATCAGACACCGCAGCAGCAGGTGGACATTATTGAGAAGTTTAAAGGAAGAGCGGTGCTTACCCTTGCAGAGAACAATGCGGAGTGCACGCTGGGTGCCGCTTTTTGCCTGATTTTTCAACCTGACCATACGCACTTTTCCGTTAATCTCGATTCACTTGCCAGAAGCGGTGTCAGAGTGAATCCGGAAGTACTTTTGCTCTCCCGCGAGGGAAGTGAATGAAATGAAATTCGATAAACTAAAGCACGATAAATCATCCATCCGCAATAAACTGCGCAAAATAAGCACCATCAATTCGGCGGTGATATTACTGTTGTGCTGGCTGTTGCTCTCATCGACGTCGCTGCTTTTTATTAAAAATTATGAGAAACGAAACCTCGAATTAATCGGCTCGACCCTAAGTACTACGCTCACCGCGGCAACCGTTTTTGCCGACAGCTACGATGCGCGTAATAAAATCGAACGGCTTGGCAATGAAGGCATGTACGCTTCTGCGAAGCTGGTTACACGGGATCAGATGGTTCTGGTCCAGTGGATTGCACAGCGGGAACAGACGGGATGGTTTTCGCGGTTGCTGCGTGAGTGGATTTATCACAAACCGCTTAACGTTGATATTCTTCATGCTGACGCGGCTGTTGGCACGCTAATACTGGAAGGCACCGTAACCGGCGCGGTGAGTTTCCTCCAATACTCATTTATGATCCTCTCCGTTGGGATGCTCTGCGTGCTGATTATTTCACTCATGCTGAGTGAATTTCTGCATCGGGGTATCATTGCGTCGCTCCGCACCATTACCAGTTCAATTCACTATGTGATTCATTCAGGTGATTTTTCCCTGCGTATTCCGGGTGGCCCAATCAGAGAATTTCAGCTCTTTTCAGATGACCTCAATTCCCTGCTGATGGAAATGCAATCACTGAAGGCGTCGCTGATGCGTGACAATCGCTCGCTGGCAGCTAAAGCACTGTCCGATCCGCTGACCGGTCTTGCCAACCGCAGCGCCTTCTCTGCTCGCCTGACACAGCGTCTTGATCAGCCAGACAATCACGAGCGTTTTGCGCTGCTGTTTCTGGATGGCGATCGCTTCAAGAGCATCAATGATAACTGGGGCCATGCCGCCGGAGATGAGGTATTAAAAGCGATAGGATCGCGTCTTTTATCGCTGGCGTCTGAACAGGATGTCGTCGCGCGATTAGGGGGCGATGAATTTGCCATGCTGGTCAGCAGCCGGACGAGTGAGGCGCAATTACAGCAGCTCATGCAGGGCATTCATAACGCTCTCAGGGAACACATTCTTATTACAGATAATATGCCTGTTACGACCTCGGTGACCATTGGCTACGCCTGGTCACAGCCTGGTGATACGGTTGAATCGATTCTCGAACGTGCTGATATGAATATGTATAAAAACAAGCGAAAAAATAGGGCGTGAATATGAAAAAAAACCTTTCCCTGCTATTGGTTACGCTGGCGCTGGTCGGTTGTCAGTCAAAAGCGCGTTTTAGCGACGCGCAAATCGCAGCGATGAAAAGCGCCGGATTCACGCAGAACATGGAAGGCTGGGGATTAGGCTTATCTGATAAGATCCTGTTTGGTGTAAATGAATCAGAGCTGACACCCTCCAGTAAGCTCACCATTCAGGGGATGGCGAAAAGTCTGGCGTCGACCGGTATTGAGCATGTCCGCATAGATGGGCACACCGACAATTACGGCAAGACGGATTATAACCAGCAGCTGTCGTTGAAAAGAGCGAACGCGGTCGCGGCTCAGTGGGCGGAAGGGGCGGCAATACCGCGTGAAAATGTTGTGACGCGTGGATTGGGCATGAGTGCACCAGTTGCCAGCAACAATAGTGCGCAGGGGCGTGCGCAGAACCGGCGCGTGGCCATTGTCATCACCGCGCCGTAATTTTCAGCGGTCGCGTAATTTTACGGCCCGCCTTTAACATAGCGGATCGCCTGCTTATCCATAGCGGTTAGCGTCGCTGAAAAGGGGGCCGGGATAGCGGAGTGCACGGTGGGATCCACCGTGCATTTTGCCTGTCAGCGATAAAAGGCGGGTCTGGCTGGCATAGTAACCGGCACGATCCCGCCTGACGTTTGCGCCGCGACGCAGGCATCGGCGGCTACGGCAGCGGCATAGCCATCCCACGCGGAGGGACCGGTCATCTCACCGCTGATGACGTTGTTGATAAAGGCCTGCAACTCCACGTCATAGGCATCAATAAAGCGCTTTTTCCAGTCCGTCAGAATGGTCGTTGAGAGCTTTGCCGCGCTGCGCAGTTGCACCGAAACCGGTTCCGGCAGGCGGGCAATGCCGCTTTCACCCACTACTTCACACTGTATGTCGTAACCATATTCACAGTTCACGAAAATTTCGACATCAATGCGTGCGCCTTTGGTGGTCTCCAGCAGCACGATTTGCGGATCGCGCAGGTGGGACGACGCCTTACGGGTTTTGCGCGGGAAGATCACCTGAACGCTGGCATAGTCATCATTCAGCAGCCAGCGCAGCACGTCCAGTTCATGGATCAATGTGTCAGTGATCGCCATATCGGTGGTGTAGCTGTCGCCCACTTCCGGATTGCGGTGCGCGCAGTGCAGCATTAAAGGCTCACCAATTTCGCCGCTGTCGATCACCGCTTTCAGTGCACGATAGCCGCTGTCATAAGGGCGCATAAAGCCGACCTGCACCAGCTGCCGCCCTGCGTTGATCTCTGCTTCCACAATATTCATGCAGCCCTGTGCGGTAACGGCCAGCGGTTTTTCACAGAACACCGCTTTACCCGCCTCGATACAGGCCAGCACAAAGGCTTCGTGCGTCGGACCCCAGGAAGTAACCAGCACCGCGTTAACCTGCGGGTCGTTGATCAGATCAATCGCATTGTCATAAATGCGCGCTTCCGGCGTCAGTTCGTCAACAATCTGCTGGCAGTTATCGCGGTTGATGTCGTTGAGTGCCACCACGCGTGCATTCTGTAAAACGGTGCTGCAACGGCGGATATGTTCGCGGCCTATTGCGCCGGTGCCGATAACACCAATGTTAATTGTCATGATGATTACCTTACGCTGAGTGATTTAACAGCTGGATGCTGTTGCGAATTTCGCGGCTGATGTCCGCTTCCTGCCAGCTGCTCATCACGGATGAGAACGGCTCAAAGGCATAAAGGCCGGTGTAGCCCATCTTCTCCAGCCGCTCTACCTGTTGTTTGCTGCGCAATCTGTCATCTGCGGTGAGCATGATGCGCTCTTCGTCGGTGAGTTCGCTGACCGGGCGCGGATCGGTGACGCCGGAGAGGTGAACCAGACCGATTTGCTGAATGTCGATTTCCTGCTCAAAGGTCTGCTCCGCATCCTCAAACAGATGATGATGGAAGGTGTCGATCAGCAAGCGGAATGGCACGCCCGCTTCGCGGATTAGCGTCTGCGCCTGGGTTGCTGAACGCAGTGAGCTTTGTGGAAAGCCGAGCGGCTCAACCAGCCCCTGAATGCCTGCGTCTGCGAACAGCGGGGCCAGCGTTTTCAGCGCGCTAATAGTGTCGGCGGCGCTGATGGGCGTACCGTCATTAAGCGGGCAGAGCACCAGTGATTCTGCGCCGACAGCCTGCGCATCGCTTAACAGCTGGCGGGCGCGTTGCAGCACCTCTTCATTCAGTTGGTTAAACGGGTAGAGCGCATTGATGGTGACAATCCGGATGCCTGACTCGCGTGCCAGCGCTTTTACCTCATCACCGCTGAGATCGTCGGTGACGCGTCCGCTGGGCATATCATTGCGCAATTCGACGTTGTGAATGCCGAGCTGGCTGACCAGTTTAAAAAACTGCGGGATACTCAGGCTGGGCGCTATTTTACGATTGACGCAAAAGCGTGCATTGGGAATATTCAGGCTCATAACATTTTCCTTAAATTATGGGTGCAGTGCTAAGGGCGGTCGGGTCGTCATGCCTCATGACGCGGGCCGTTATTTAATACAGAGCAGGCAAAGATTATTTTTTGCCGTTATAGAGCGCATAGAAATAGTGCTCGACCTGCTCAAGACTTCTTCCCCGGGTCTCGGGAATAAGCTTCACAACAAATACAGAACCGCCGATGCCTATCAGGGCGAATATAAAGAAGGCACCGGCCAGACCGAATGCCGCTAATAACAGCGGGAAGGCCATTGAGATGGCAAAATTCGCAATCCACAACGAGAAGACCGCGCCGCCCATGCAGATGCCGCGCATCCTGGCCGGGAAAATTTCCGACAGCAACAGCCAGGTGACCGGTGACAGTGCGCCCTGCTGGAAGCAGAGAAACATCAGCATGCCCGCCAGCACCAGATAAGCCCGCAGCAGGTTGACCGCGCCATTGATGTATTCCGGCATCAGCCAGCAGACCAGCCCGATAAAGAACAGGCAGCAGGTGCAGCCCATTTGCCCGATTAAAACCAGCGGGCGACGTCCCGTTTTGCCGATTAGCCAGATACCCACCAGCGTCATCACCACCGAAATCACACCATTAGCAATGGTGGCAAACAGCGCGGCATCGTTGCTGAGTCCGGCGGCGGTCAGCATGGTGGGCGCGTAATACATGATGGTATTGACGCCGGTCAGCTGCTGAATCGCGGCGATACCCACGCCCAGCAGGAAGATTTTCATCAGCCAGGGCGTCGCGAGGTCGCGCAGGCGGCCTTTACCTTGCTGACGGTTCTCTTCGATGGTTTCTTCAATTTCTTCCAGTTCCCACTCCACATCTTCAGCGGCGCGGGTTTTTTCCAGCACCTCACGCGCAGCCTGACTGCGGCCTTTCATCACATGCCAGCGCGGGGTTTCAGGCATAAATATCATGCCGATCCAGAGCAGAACGGCGGGAACGATCGACAGCGCCAGCATCCAGCGCCAGGTATTTTCACCGCCCCAGATATCGTTAAAGGTGGCGTTTGAGATGTATGCCAGCAGCTGACCGCTGACGATCATCAGCTCCTGCAGGGTGACCAGCTGGCCGCGTTTATTGGCAGGGGCGATCTCTGCGATATAGACTGGCACGGTGGCTGCGGCACCGCCCACGGCAAAGCCCAGGAACAGGCGTGAGGCGATCATCCAGGTGACATCCGGTGCCAGGGCGGAGCCGACAGCGCCAAAGGCGAAAATCAGTGCCAGCGCAATGATGATGCGACGTCTGCCCAGGCCATCTGCCAGGTGACCGGCCGCCAGCGCGCCAAAGGCGGCACCAAACAGCAGGGAGCTGGTGACCAGCCCGGTCGTAAAAGGGGTGAGATGCAAATCGCCACGCATAAACAGTAGCGCGCCCGAGACTACGCCCGTGTCATAACCAAACAGCAATCCACCCAGGGTGGCGACCAGCGCAATAATCTTCACAAAAGGCTCGGTGCGGGTGGCGCTATTCGGACCGGAGGCCGGGTTCGACGAGATATAAAGTTCTTTTTCCATGAATACTCCTGGTAATAACAACAAAGACAAAACGTCAGAACATGAAGAAGCCATCACCCTACTGGTATTTTTATTTCGGGTTAAATTATATTTGAAACTTAGTTTTCATTATGTGAGCTCAAGCCTTCCGCCATTTTTATTTTGATGGGATTCCATCAAATCGAAAATAAACCCTTTAAACTTAAGGGGATTATTTGGGTTAATACCAGATTGAGGTATTTCAGACGGGGAAGAACGGAGAGGAATGCACGTCCGTAAAAAGAAAATAAAAAGGGCCAGAATGAAATATCCTGACCGCAGTAATCAGAAACAGGCCGGTGTCAGCGAATGGCGAGGACACTTAGCGCCGACAAGAGCGCATCGACTTTAGGCAGGAACTGTTTGCGTCGTGGCCACACCACGCTCAGCGTCAGACCGTCGGGCTGCAACGCCGGCAAAATAATCTCCAGTTCACCTGCTGCCACGGCGCGCTGAATCAGCCAGGAGGGCATCTGCGCGACACCCAGCCCGGCAATGACTGCCTGAAGCTGTGCATCGACGTCGCCCAGCGCCAGCCGGTAGGAAACGTCGCGCCAGTGGGGCTGACCATCTTCGGTAGTAAACAGCCAGGGTTTGGTTGTGCCATCCACGCGCTCATAAAGAATGGCGGGATGGTTCAGCAACGCTGACTCATTCTCCGGACGCCCCTCGCGGGTCAGATAAGCGGGAGAGGCGCAGAACTGCATCTTCTCGCGACCCATGTTACGCCAGCCCAGCGACGCGGGAAGGTCGGGCGCACCGCCAATCCGAACCGCCACATCCACGCCTTCCTCAAACAGGTCAACAAAGCGATCGGACAAACTCAGGCTCAGTGCCAGCTCCGGATTTTGCTGGCAGAAGGGCATCAGCAGCGGCATGACGTTGAGGCGGCCATAGGTGGTGGGTACCGCCAGGCGCAGCCGGCCGGAAGGAATGGTGCGCTGAGCCGCCAGTACCGCTTCGGCTTCGGCCAGATCCTCCAGAACCCGCAGACAGGTCTGATAATAGGCGCTGCCCGCGTCGGTCAGATTCAGGCTACGTGTGGTGCGCTCCAGCAGCCGCGAGCCTAAGCGCGTCTCCAGACGGCTGACGCTTTTGCTGACCGCCGAGCCGGTCACGTGCAGACGTTCAGCCGCGGCGGTGAAGCTGCCACACTCCACGCTGGCGACAAACGGCAGAATATCTTTGAGGCGATGATCGTGCATGGATTAGTGAACTCAGGTTGAGAATGCTGTGAATTAATGCCAGAGATAAGAACTGAATTCTCTATTAGGCTTAGCATTACGCAAAACGAGGAGAAATCAAATGAAAAAGCACGCTTTGATTGTGGGCATCAGCGGCGTTATTGGTCGCGCACTGGCAGATAAATTACAGCAGGAAGGCTGGCAGGTCAGTGGCCTGTCACGCGGACGTGGTGCCGTACCTGAAGGCGCAACCAGCCTGACAGCCGATCTGACCGATGCAGACGCTGTCCGTGACGCACTGAAAGAGGTTAAACCGGATGCGCTGTTCTTCAGCGTCT
This sequence comes from Pantoea sp. F_5, assembly GCF_008631595.1. NCBI lineage: Bacteria > Pseudomonadati > Pseudomonadota > Gammaproteobacteria > Enterobacterales > Erwiniaceae > Pantoea > Pantoea sp. F_5. The sequence goes on along the minus strand of NZ_VWUO01000021.1, from coordinate 46,361 downwards.
GGGCGCGTCAGGAAAATGAGAAAGAGAACATCCGCGTTAACGGCGGCATGGTTCGCAACGTGATTGAAGCACTGGGCGATCGTCTCAAAGGTTCGCACGTCGCGCTGGTGACCGGACTGAAACACTACCTGGGTCCGTTTGAAGCGTACGGCAAAGGTGCCGTGCCGGTTACGCCGTTCCGTGAAGAGCAGGGGCGTCAGCCGGTCGATAACTTCTACTATGCGCAGGAAGATGAAGTGTTCGCTGGCGCAGAGAAGTATGACTATCGCTGGAGCGTGCACCGTCCGCATACCATCATCGGCTATGCCGTAGGCAACGCGATGAACATGGGGCAGACGCTGGCGGTTTATGCAACATTGTGCAAAGAGAAGGGCTGGCCGTTTATCTTCCCGGGTTCGCCGGAGCAGTGGAACGGGATAGCAGATATGACTGATGCGGGTCTGCTGGCTGAGCAACTGCATTGGGCGGCAACGTCACCGAATGCCGCGAATCAGGATTTCAACGCGGTCAATGGCGATGTGTTCCGCTGGAACTGGATGTGGCCAAAACTGGCTGACTACTTCGGTATCGAAGCCGCAGATTACCCGGCGCAGATGATGCCGCTGGAAAATCGCATGCAGGAAGCTGAGAGCGCATGGCAGGCGATTGCAGAACAGCATCAGCTGCGTGAGGCCGATGTCACTAAGCTGGCGTCGTGGTGGCATACCGATGCCGACCTGGGCCGCCCAATGGAAGCTTTTACCGACATGAGTAAGAGCCGTAAAGCGGGCTTTACCGGCTACCGCAGTACGCTGGACTCCTTTACGCAGCTGTTTGATAAGCTGAAAGCGGAAAAAGTGATTCCGGAATAAACCCAGCAGGCGCCGCATCAGGCGCCTGTTTCGTTTCTGGCAGATAGCTATACTGTGACACCTGATCAGTGAATGGAGGAGTGGATCCTATGGCGACATGTTTCATTATCGGTGCGGCGGGCAAGGTGGGCCAAAAGCTGACCCGTCAGCTCAGCAGCAAAGGTCACACTGTCACGGCATTGCATCGCAAGCCGGAACAGGCTGAGATCCTGCAGGCCGCAGGCGCGAAGCCTGTCGCGGGCGATATTCAACAGCTGAGCGTAACCGCGCTGGCAGAGCTGATGACCGGTCACGACGTGGCGGTCTTTACAGCGGGTGCGGGCGGTGCCGGGATCGCGCTGACCAATGCCATCGACGGTGAAGGGCTGAAGCTGGCGGTTGCCGCCGCAGAGCAGGCTGGCGTGTCGCGCTTTATGCTGGTATCCGCTTTTCCGGATGCGGGCCGCGGTAAAACGCCATCAGAGGGATTTGAGAACTACATGCGGGTGAAACGCCTGGCGGATGCGGAGCTGGTGGCGAGCAAGCTGGAGTGGGTGATCCTGCGGCCGGGAACGCTGACCGATGAAGCTGGTACGGGCCGGGTGCATGCAGATCTGGCGATCCCCTATGGTGAGGTTCCGCGCGAAGATGTGGCAGCGACGCTGGTCGGGCTGATTGAGAATCCGGCGATTAAGTATCAGATCATCGAACTCACCAAAGGTGATCAGCAGATCGATGTGGCGTTGCAGCGGTTGCAGCGCGGTTAACAGGGTCTGATAGCGGCGCTTTCATTTAGTGACTGCAAATGAATGTTAGCGTCGGCTATTTTTAACTCTCTAAATCAAGGACATTTCTGTCGTTAATCTCAGCTTGTCACCTTATGAGGGCAGCCATTATAAACCCCACCGTAGCGGGGTCAGGATGTGGCCTGAAGCAGAGTCTGTTAAAGACTCAGAGCAATACGCTTGCCGTCGGGTAACGTGACATCAAGAGTCAGCTCTCCTCCCAGACCTGCAATATAGCGTCTCAGCGTTGAGAGCTTAGGATCGTTATCAACGTTTTCTATTTTAGCAACAGAAGGTTGTTTGACGCCTAAAACTTCAGCCAGATGTGTCTGCGAAACAGATAATTCCTCACGCAGTCTGGCAAGTGTGATCTCCTGACGGATTTCAGCAGCACGAGATTCTATACGCGCACGGCTCTCCGGGGAGCGTTTAGCCATCATTTCTTTAAGCGTTGCCATCGTGTTTAATCTCCGGTGATTCCAGATGCGAGGTGAACTCAGCATCTGCAATTTTAGTCATACGTTTGTAGAAGAGTTTTTCATCTTCACCTTTTTTATCTCCTGCACACAGGACAATCGCCTTGCGTTCAGGATCAAAGGCGAAGAATGCGCGAAATGGATGTCCGCCAATCTGTATACGCAACTCTTTCATGTTTTTATATTCAGACGCTTTAACCTGATCTACATGCGGACGCCCTAATTGGGGGCCAGTCTCTTCAAGGATCAGGAAGTAGGCTGCAATCTCTTCCTGAACATCGTCGGTTTGCTTTTCATACCAGACATCAAACAGCGTTCTTGTGATGACTTCCCATGTCATTAATCCATCTCCATCTATAACCTGCGAGCTATGATTAGATTATAGCCTGCGAGGTATAATGGCAAGGTATCATGGGTGCTGAATGGAGGGGATAGTGCCAGTTTGTCTGGACTGACAATCAAGTTTGAGCTTCAGACATGTCACCACGATGGGCAGTATGTGCAGGATCTCTGACAGCTCAGTGGCCTGATTTTGCTCATAAAAAAAGCCCCGAAACCGGGGCTTTTTTCTTATCTGACGCAGTTTCTACTTCACGCATTTTGCGCAGTGCGCGCGCTCAATATGCTGGAAGAAGTCATTACCTTTGTCATCGACCAGGATAAACGCAGGGAAGTTCTCGACCTCGATTTTCCAGATCGCTTCCATTCCCAGTTCAGGATACTCCACGCATTCCAGACTCTTGATGCTCTGCTGCGCCAGTACCGCGGCCGGACCACCGATGCTGCCCAGATAAAAGCCACCATGTTTATGACAGGCATCTGTCACCTGCTGGCTGCGGTTACCTTTTGCCAGCATGATCTTGCTGCCGCCGTGAGCCTGTAGCAGATCGACGTAGGAGTCCATGCGGCCTGCGGTGGTCGGGCCGAGTGAACCGGACGCATAACCTTCAGGCGTTTTGGCCGGACCGGCGTAATAGACCGGATGATCTTTAATGTACTGCGGTAATCCTTCGCCGTTATCGATGCGCTCTTTGAGTTTGGCATGAGCAATGTCGCGTGCCACGATAATGGTGCCGGTCAGTGACAGGCGGGTAGAGACGGGATACGCAGAAAGCTGCGCCAGAATCTGCTCCATTGGGCGATTGAGGTCAACCTGTAACACTTCACCTTCGCCCTGCTGACGCAGCGCTTCCGGGATCAGGCGGCCTGGGTTGGCTTCCAGTTTCTCAATCCAGATACCTTCGCGGTTAATTTTCGCCTTAATATTACGGTCAGCCGAGCAGGAGACGCCCATGCCGATTGGGCAGGAGGCGCCGTGACGCGGCAGACGCACCACGCGGATGTCGTGCGCGAAATATTTGCCGCCAAACTGCGCGCCAAGGCCGAGCTGCTGCGCCGCTTCCAGCAGTTCCTGCTCAAGCTGAACGTCGCGGAAAGCCTGACCGTGCTCGTTGCCTTCGGTTGGTAAGCCGTCGTAATAGTGCGTCGAGGCGAGCTTAACGGTTTTCAGTGTGCTTTCAGCCGAGGTGCCGCCGATAACAAACGCAATATGATAAGGCGGGCAGGCTGCGGTGCCGAGGGTACGCATCTTATCCACCAGGTAATTTTTCAGCTTGCCGGGGCTGAGCAGCGCTTTGGTTTCCTGATAGAGATAGGTTTTGTTAGCGGAGCCGCCACCTTTGGCGATACAGAGGAATTTATACTCATCGCCATCGACGCTGTAGAGGTCGATCTGCGCCGGCAGGTTAGTGCCGGTGTTCACCTCTTTGTACATATCCAGCGCGGCATTCTGTGAATAGCGCAGGTTGTCTTCGATGTAGGTGTTGTAGATACCCTGTGACAGCGCGGCTTCATCGCCGCCACCGGTCCAGACGCGCTGGCCCTTTTTGCCCATGATGATCGCGGTGCCGGTATCCTGACAGGTTGGCAGCACGCCTTTGGCGGCAATTTCAGAGTTTCTTAAAAACTGCAGGGCGACATATTTGTCATTGTCGCTGGCTTCCGGGTCATGAAGGATGGAGGCTACCTGCTGCTGATGGGCCGGACGCAGCATGAAAGAGGCGTCGTGAAAAGCCTGCTGGCTCAGCAGGGTCAGCGCCTGCGGGTCGACTTTCAGGATCTCCTGACCCTCAAACTCAGCGACCGAGACATGCTCGCGAGTCAGCAAATAGTATTCAGTATCTTCGTGGGACAGCGGAAAAGGGTTCTGATAGACAAAAGGTTTGTTCGACATTTTTTCTCACTTAATGACCGGCTGAACCTCCGCGGGCAGGCTGCGGGGCGCAACATCATAGGCGAATTCATTGTTTATTATGCTTTCCCGCCGCGGGTGCGGCGGGGAAGTGAAGGAATGGTATCTTATAACGCGTTGATCTGCATGTTGTATCCGTCAGAACATCCACACCATCCACGGATAAGCAATCACCATCATAGAAACCAGGAAGATGGCACCGAAGATGGTACCCAGACGCCAGTAATCTTTTGTCGGCAGATAACCGCTGCCATAATAAATCGGGCTTGGGCCAGTACCGTATGGAGTGATGATGCCCATCACACCCAGAGAGGTACACAGCATCAGACAGAAGACTGGCATATTGATGCCTGGGATTGACGCTGCGATGGTCAGCATGGCCGGTAACAGGGCAGTGGTATGTGCCGTGGTACTGGCAAACAGGTAGTGGAGCAGGAAGAAGGCGATCAACAGCACCACGGCTGAAATCTGCGGGTCATAACCCTGAAGCAGCATGCCACCTTCTTTACCTAACCAGGCGATAAAGCCAACGCGAGCCAGGCCATCAGCCAGCGCCACCAGCGTTGCGAACCAGGCAAAGGTGTTCCAGGCCGGTTTGTTGCTGGTAATGTCGTTCCAGTTCAGGACGCCGGTCCACAGCATCAGTACCACCACCAGCAGCGCAGCCATCGCAGGCTCAATCCACGAGGTGGCGAAGATCCACATCAGCAGGGCACAGACCACAAACACCAGCAGCAGGATTTCGTTACGGGTCAGGCGGCCCAGTTTCTCCAGTTCAGCGATAGCCCATTTCGGCACTTCATCGTTGATTTTGACTTCAGGGGGATAGAACCAGTAAGCCAGCAGCGGCATGGTCAGAATCAGCAGCACGCCCAGCGGCAGGAAGGCCAGGAACCACATACCCCATGAAATATCAAAACCGATGATGCTTTTCACCAGCGCCAGTGCCAGCAGGTTAGGTGCCAGGGCAGAGAGGAACATTGAGCTGGTAATACAGGCTGCGGTGATGGCGACCCACATCAGGTACGAACCGATCTTACGGGCGCTCGGGTCGTTGGGTTTAGAACCGTAAAGCGGAGGCAGGTTAGCGATAATTGGATAGATAGTACCGCCACTGCGCGCGGTATTGGAGGGAGTAAACGGTGCCAGAAGCAGGTCAGCGAAGGTAATGGCATAACCCAGCGTCAGGCTGCGGCGACCCAGATATTTCACCAGAATCAGAGCCAGACGACGACCAAACTGCGTCTTATCATAGCCGGCGGCGAACATAAAGGCACCGAAGATGAGCCAGACCGTGGAGTTACCGAAACCGCTGACTGCCCACTTAAAGGACTCACTGGCGACTTTGAATTTTGGGTTAGCCAGTTCCGCCGGGCTGAAGAGGACAAACTGACTGAACAGCGCAATGGCCACGACGCCGGTCAGACCGATAACGGCACCGGGCAGCGGTTCAAAGATCAAGCCGACAATCACGCCGACAAAGATGGCGAAGAAGTGCCAGGCATAGGGTTCAAGACCGGCCGGTGTTGGCACCAGCAACAGCAGCACGGCAACGATGACTGGCAGAGCCAGCATGATAGCTTTCTTTTTACCCGGAGCCGCAGGAGCGGCTTTAGGGGGTTCAGTTACAGCTGAGAGTGGTTTCATAGTATTTTATCTGCACGTTGAGAAGAATGCGATTTGCGCCCCGGACCTTCACTGATGGCTTTCTTATTTATTCTTAATAGTGTGAATAAACCGCGATGCACTGATTTTTTTAATCTGCTGCTGGACTATTGAGCAGCATTTTTAAATCCATGTAAATATGATGCGATTTTTGCAAATATAGATTTTGATCCAGATCAAAGAAATTTATTCATTATTCCCCGTTTTTAACATTTATTTTTTATTTATATTTCTGACATCGACATTCTGACAGTTTTGTGAAGCTGATCGACAAATCCCAGGAAGACCTCAGCCGAGTTTTTCATCTTAACACCATGATCATGAAGGGTAAATTATTTATGTGAATCAATGGTTGATTTTTAGTTACCTATAGTTAACAATTAATATAGCTTTACTCCCTGAATTCAGCAAATAAAACCTCTGAATCGTTTAAAAGTTAAAAAAGTAAATTTATCGCTTATGTAAGCAAAGAAAAAGGTATATTAGACACATGACATCGGACCACTTAATTAAGCGATAATTTGCGTCCGCTAAAAAATTTCCAGACTTTTAAATCTTGGAGTTTATCGCAATGAAATCTCTCACCCCCATCCTTAATCCACTTACCCTGCCTGGCGGCGCTGTATTAAAAAACCGACTGGTGATGGCCCCCATGACCACCTGTACCGGCTTTTATGACGGAACGGTCACCAGTGAGCTGGTCGAGTATTACCGCGCACGTGCAGGCAGCATCGGAACCGTGATCGTCGAGTGCTGCTTTATTGATAACCGCGGCCCGGCGTTTCCGGGTGCCATTGCTATCGACAGCGACAACAAAATCCCCGGTCTGAAACGCATCGCGGATGCGATTAAATCTGAAGGCTCCACGGCCATTCTGCAGATCTATCACGGTGGCCGCATGGTCGAGCCGGAACTGATCGGCGGGAAAACACCGGTTGCGCCGAGCGCCATTGCCGCACCGCGTGAAGGGGCAACTAAACCCCTGGAAATCAGCGCTGAAGAAGTCGAAACCATGATCACCAAATTTGGTGATGCGGTGAACCGTGCTATCAAAGCCGGTTTCGACGGCGTCGAAATTCATGGTGCTAACACCTATCTGATTCAGCAGTTCTATTCTCCGAACTCGAATCAGCGTGATGACAAGTGGGGCGGCAGCCGCGATAACCGCGCACGCTTCCCGCTGGAAGTGCTGGAAATCACCCACAAGATGGCGGAGCGCTTCGCCCATAATTCGTTCATCATCGGCTATCGCTTCTCGCCAGAGGAGATCGAAGTCCCAGGCATCCGCTTTGATGACACCCTCTATCTGCTGGAAAAACTGGCCGCACGCGGACTTGATTATGTCCACTTCTCTGTGGGGCAGTTGCTGCGCCCGTCCATTGTCGATACGCAGGACCCGACGCCGCTGATCGAGAAGTTCGTTGCGATGCGTTCGCCTGTGCTGGCAAAAGTGCCGGTGATTGGTGTCGGCGGCGTGGTGAATAAAGCCGATGCCGAGCTGGCGCTGGAAAAAGGCTACGACCTGGTGGCGATTGGTAAAGCCTGTATCGCCTATCCGAACTGGGCTGACCGCATCATCAATAACGAACATCTCGAACTCTACATCGACAGCAATAAACGCGAAGAGCTGCAGATCCCGGAACCGCTGTGGCGCTTCTCGCTGGTTGATGCGATGATCCGCGACATGAGCGAATCGGGCCGTAAATACAAAGCGGGTGTTTACCAGGAGAAAGTGGAAGCCGAAGCGCTGAAGCTAAAAATCAACGTCACACTGGATACCGACCGTATTACCGACATCTCGCTGGTGCCGGACGACACGCTGGATGTGGACTTCACCACCACCTTTGAAAGCCTGCGTAACCGCATTCTTGTGGCTAACAGTCCCCACGTTGATGCGATTACCGGCGCGACCACCCAGAGTGAAGCGCTGAAAAAAGCGGTTTCCCGTGCGCTGACTACCTCCAGCAAAGAGCATGTGATTGAAGAGGGTGGTAACCCTAACGCACCGCAGAACTACGATGTGGTGGTTGTGGGCAGCGGCGGTGCCGGTCTGGCGGCCGCGATTCAGGCGCACGATGAAGGCGCACGTGTAGTTATCATCGAGAAGATGCCGACCATTGGCGGCAACACCATCAAAGCATCTGTGGGCATGAACGCGGCTGAAACCCGTTTCCAGAAACTTAAAGGCATCGAAGACAGCAAAGAGCTGTTCTATGAAGAGACGCTCAAAGGCGGACAGTTCAAAAACAATCCGGTGCTGTTGCGCGAGTTTGTGGACCTGGCGCCTGAGGCGATTGAGTGGCTGGCCGGTAAAGGCATTGAGCTTAACGACATCACCATTACCGGCGGAATGAGCATCGACCGTACGCACCGTCCGGCTGACCGCTCAGCGGTGGGTGGCTTCCTGATTAGCGGCCTGGTAAAAAACATCAACAGCCGCAACATCGAAGTTCTGCTGGAAACCTCTGTGGCGGAAATTCTCTATGAGAACGGTGCGGTAACGGGTGTGAAAGTGGTCGATGAATATAACGACAGCCGTATTCTGAACGCTAAAAGCGTGATTGTGGCAACCGGTGGCTTCAGTGCGAACCGTGAGCTGGTGGTGAAATACCGTCCTGAACTGGATGGCTTCGTGACTACCAACCACGCAGGCGCGACCGGTAGCGGCATTGCGATGTTGCAGAAAATTGGTGCCGATACCGTGGATATGAAGGAAATCCAGATTCACCCAACGGTTGAGCAGACCACCTCTTATCTGGTCTCTGAATCGATTCGCGGCGGCGGTGCTATCCTGGTCAGTCAGGCTGGCAAGCGTTTCTACAACGAAATGGAGACCCGCGATAAAGTCTCGGCGCAGATTATTGCCCTGCCAGAGAAGAGTGCCTGGATTGTGTTTGACGAGCAGGTGCGTATGAATAACAAAGCGGCTGATGAATATATCGCCAAAGGCTTTGTGGTCAGCGCGCCAACCGTGGCAGAACTGGCGGTGAAACTTAACATGAGTGAGCATCACACGCTGGAAGCGACGCTGGCCCGTTACAACAACTTCGTCATTATGCAGAAAGACGAAGACTTTGGTCGCCAGACTGCGCTGCGTCATCCGCTGAGCGAAGCGCCATTCTACGCGATTCGTGTCGCTCCGGGCGTGCACCACACCATGGGCGGCGTCACCATCGACACCACCACCGCGGTGCTGGACAGCCAGAAACAGGTAATTAACGGTGCCTGGGCGTGTGGCGAGGTGGTTGGCGGCATTCATGGCGCGAACCGTATTGGCGGTAACGCCGTTGCAGATATCATCATCTTCGGTATTCTGGCTGGCGGTAACGCCGCTGCCTACGCCCGACGTTAACGGCAGTCTCCGGCATCCGCATCCTGCGGGTGCCGGTTTTTCCTTTTAAAGCAGAGTCGCCTATGTTAACTGATGCGCGTGTCTATGCTTACTCCGCTGTATTAATGGGTTCGCCCATCCTGCTCAAACTCTTCGAAGACAACCAGACGCTGGCCAGGCAGGTTTTTCGCCTGATCAAACAACAGGAGAATCTCTTCACCGTCAATCGCGCGGCATCGGAAGTCATGGCGATTAACCACGCGGCAGGGGAGCATGCGGTGGTCGTCAGTCAGCCGGTGTTTGATTTGATCGCCTGTGCGCATGCGGTGAGCCTGTTGCCTGACAGCCTGTTTAATCTGGCTATCGGTCCGCTGGTGAAGTCCTGGAAAATTGGTTTTCAGGGCCACAGCGTTCCATCAGAAGCCGATCTTCAGGCGCGCATGACGCTGATTAATCCGCAGGACGTCATCCTTGATGCTGCCACCCGCAGCGTGATGCTGGCTCGTTCAGGAATGGAGATTGACCTGGGTGCCATCGCCAAGGGCTATATCGCCGACGTAGTCCAGGCTTTTTTGCGCCAGCAGCAGGTCAGCAGTGCGTTGATTAATCTGGGCGGCAACGTCCAGACGGTGGGCGCACCGCCAGAAGCTCCAGGCTGGGCAATCGGTCTGAAAAAGCCGTTTGGTGAGGCCGATGCGCTGATCGGTGTCATCGGTGTCAACAATCGCTCGGTCGTGACGTCCGGTATCTATGAGCGCTATTTCGAGCTGGATGAGGTCTGTTATCACCACATCCTGGATCCACAGACCGGTTATCCGCTGGATAACGAGCTGCTGAGCGTGACCGTGATTTCCGATCGCTCGCTGGATGGCGACATCTACACGACGCTGCTGTACGGACTGGGCGTAGAAAAGGGTATCGCCTGCCTTGCCGACAAACCGGGCATTGAAGCTATCTTTGTGACCCGTGACAGGCAGATCATCTGCTCGTCACAACGTCACTTTTCGTTTCAGTTACTCGATACGGACTACCGGCTGGTTCACTGACAGTATTGTTTGAGTAAGGTGTGATACTCCGGCTGCAGACGATAACGGTAAACCGGACGGCCCGTGACCCCATAATGAATGCTGGTGAACAGAATATTAATCTGAGCCAGCCAGATCAGGTATTTACGGCACGAAACGCGCGAAATATTCACTTCGGTCGCCAGTTCGTCGGTAGAGAACTCAGTGCCGGGATGGGCGTCGATCCACAGGCACAGCGTACGCAGCGTCTGCGGCGTTAACCCTTTCGGCAGGCGTTTCTGTTCGCTGGCACCAGGCGGATTACCATGCAACAGCTGATCAACGTCCGACTGCTGATAGAACTGATGATTATCCATCAGCGATTTTTTCTGCCGCCAGCCGGTCAGCGCCTCTTCAAAGCGGGCAAACTGGAAAGGCTTGATCAGGTAATCCACCACGCCATAGTTGAGCGAAGTCTTGATCGTGGCGGCATCTGCCGCTGATGAGATAATAATCACGTCAACCGGGCGTCCTGCGCTGCGCAGCTCTGGCAGCAGATCAAGACCGTTTTCCTGCTGCATATAGATGTCGAGCAGGATCAGATCAACCTGTGGTTCAGCCTCGGCCAGCCGCTCTTTGGCCTGCTGTAAGGTTGAGGCCGTGCCGCAGCAGGTAAAACCTGGGATCTGCCCGATATAACAGCGATTCAGCTCGGCTACCATGGCGTCATCATCGACAACTAACACATTGATCATTGGGTAATCATTCCTCTCTCCCACGGAAGTTGCACTAAAAATTGGGTAAATACACCGGGTTCCGACTCGACACTGACATTGCCGCCCAGGCTTTCGGTCTGCTGCTTAACCAGAAACAGTCCGACACCGCGATCGTCACCTTTTGACGAGACGCCGCGCTCAAAAATGGCGCTGAGCTGCGAGCTGTCTATACCTGGCCCGTCATCACTTACTTCGCAGGCCAGCCAGCCATTCTGATAATGCAGCATGAGGTGAATTTCCCCTTCGGTTTCCGGGTCCAGCGCCTCAAGGGCATTTTCAATTAAATTGCCCAGCACGGTAATCAGAACTGCGCTCTGCTCCTCGCTGCCGCAGTCAGGCAGAAAACTCGCCTCATCGATAATCAACTGATGACCTTCATCGGTTACCCGGTTGATTTTGCTAAGCAGGAAGCCGGCAATGATCGGCGATTTGATCTTTTGCAGCAGCGAACCGATCTCCGTCTGATAGGCGTTAGCGGTTTTCAGTATGTACTCTTCCATCTGTGCATAATTTTTCATATGCAGCAGGCCCAGAATCACATGCAGCTTGTTCATGAACTCATGGGACCGCTCACGTAAAGCATCCACATAGTTTACCATGCCGTCCAGACGCTGCATCAGCTGGCTGATTTCGGTCTTATCCCTGAAGGTGGTTACCGCGCCGATAATGCGGTCACGACTTCGCACCGGAACGGTGTTGCTAATCAGGATACGATTACCCAGCGTCAGCTCCTGATCGTGCCAGGCTTTGCCCGCATGCAGCGCATCCTGCTGATGACGATGCATGACGCTCTCCTCAGCAATCCGATCACCGTTTAACGGCATCCTGCGGGTGGTCTCATGCAGCAGCTGCTGAGCCGCGTGGTTAATCAGGCTGACGCGTGACTGATCATCGACCGCAATCACCCCTTCTTTAATGGAATTCAGGATCGCCTGACGCTGTTCAAACAGGCTGGAGATTTCGTGCGGCTCCAGGCCAAGCAGTATTTTCTTGAGTCGCCTGACCAGAATGAGCATACCCAGTAACCCGACCACGCCGCCAAACAGGACGGTCCAGACGATATTCCAGCGGCTCTTCGCAATCTGGGCCGCCACATCATTCAGCGCAATGCCGATTGCCACCACGCCAATCTGCTGATGCTGCGCGTTATAAACCGGCGTAAAGACCCGCAGTGCTTCCACCAGCACGCCATGATTGACCGCCACATTTTCCCGGCCACTCAGCGTGGGATAGATGTCATTGCCGACAAAATGTTTGCCGATCACCGCGGCATTCGGATGTGAAAAGCGAATACCGCGCATATCCGTCACCACCACAAACAGCAGGCCGTTGCGTTTGCGCGCAGCTTCCGCCAGCGGCTGAATCTGGCTGCTGCCGTCTGGCAACAATAACCCGCGCTGCACTTCCGGGCTGTCTGCCAGCGTACGCGCCACTGCCATCGCTTTATCTTTAAGATGCGACTGTGCAAAGTTATCGATCTGAACGAAATAGAGCAGATGGACAGCGAGCAGCACGGTAACGATCACCGCAGTCATCATCAGGGTGGTCAGGGTACTGAGTTTCATGGGTTGTTTAGTCACGGCATGTCGGTTCTGTGGTTGGCTTGTCATCGCTGTTCAGCACGGGTAGGGAATCGGCTTGAAACATACGCTAACTCACCGCTTCAGTACAGTTTTAGCGGTCTGCGCACGGGCAACAGAGCAATAACAATATTTGGGTTAGGGGATTGTATAATTCAAAGGACACCCTTAATGTGTGGTTAAAATATGTGAGCAATTCAGTAAGCCTTTTGTAATTAAATTAAGGCTAAATTGCTATTTTTAATTTTATAACTATTTTCACATTAACTCACAAATAACATTATTTTAAACTTTAAGGACTTTTTTTAACCAGTACCGTCCGAGCTGTAGATTAAAATGATGAATTCAAAGAAAGTTATTCCCACTCTTTCCCTCGCGGCCTTGTTAGTTTCTTCAGCCCTCCACGCTGAGACCTCACCAGAGAAAACCGATGTCCTGTTGATTGGCGGCGGCATTATGAGTGCCTCCATGGGCACCATGCTGGAAGAGCTGCAGCCTGGCTGGAAACAGATCATGGTCGAGAAGCTGGATGGCGTGGCGCTGGAATCCTCTAACGGCTGGAATAACGCCGGTACCGGTCACTCTGCCAACATGGAGCTGAACTATACGCCTGAGCGTAAAGATGGTTCGATTGACGTGTCCAAAGCGCTGGAAATCAATGAAGCGTTTATGGTGTCTCGCCAGTTCTGGAGCGCTCAGATTAAAGAGGGCGTACTGCACGACCCGCGCTCTTTCATCAACTCAACGCCACACATGAGTTTTGTCTGGGGCGACAACGTCGACTTCCTGACCAAGCGCTATGCGGCACTGCAGAAAACGGCGCTGTTCCAGGGCATGAAGTTCTCTACCGATCACAAACAGATCGCGCAGTGGGCACCGCTGGTGATGGAAGGTCGTGATCCACAGCAGAAAGTGGCTGCCACCTGGACACCAGTGGGTACCGACGTTAACTACGGTGAAATTACCCGTCAGCTGATCGGCAGCCTGAAGAAGAATGACAACTTCCGTCTGGAAACCTCCTCTGAAGTTACCGATTTCAAACGTAACGGCGACAACTCCTGGCACGTCACGATTAAAGATGCCAAAAACGGCAGTGAACGTGCGGTTGACGCGAAATATGTCTTCATCGGTGCAGGCGGCGGTGCGCTGAAATTACTGCAGAAGACCGGCATCCCGGAAGCAGATAACTATGCAGGCTTCCCGGTCGGTGGTTCATTCCTGGTTACCGAAAACAGTGCCATTGCCGATCGTCATCTGGCAAAAGTTTACGGTCAGGCGTCAACCGGTGCACCGCCGATGTCCGTTCCGCATCTGGATACCCGTTATCTGGATGGCAAACGCGTCGTGCTGTTTGGACCGTTTGCGACCTTCTCAACCAAGTTCCTGAAAAACGGCTCGCTGTTTGATTTGCTGAGCACCACCACTACCCATAACATCGTGCCAATGACCGATGTGGGTATGGATAACTTCGACCTGGTGAAATACCTGATCGGACAGGTGATGCTGAGTGATGAAGATCGCTTCGAGTCGCTGAAAGAGTACTACCCGGACGCGAAGAAAGAGGACTGGAAACTGATTCAGGCCGGTCAGCGTGTGCAGATTATCAAGAAAGATGCTGACAAAGGTGGCGTGCTGAAGCTGGGAACAGAAATTGTGACCGATCAGCAGAAAACCGTGGCGGCTCTGCTGGGTGCTTCTCCTGGTGCATCAACCGCAGCGCCAATCTCTCTGAGCGTTATGCAGAAACTGTTCCCGGAAGAGTTCAAATCACCGGAATGGCAGGCGAAGATCCACAAAATGATCCCAGGCTACGGTCAGAAACTGAATGACAACGTGCCGTTGCTGCAGCAGGTCTGGAATGAGACCGCAGCGACCCTGCAGCTGACCACGCCGCCCGTGATCAACATGGAAGGCAAAACCGCAGACGCGCCGGCAGCACAGCCGCAGCAGGCTGCGCCTTCAGCGAAACACGACATGGCGCTGTAACAGCAGCCTGATGTAAAAAAACCCGCCCAGGTTAGCCTGTACGGGTTTTTTATTGCTTCGTTGTCAGTGTTACTCCGGCGTATTACCGCGCCACTTGCTCCAGGGATCTTCAGCGGGTGCCTGTTCGGTTTCTTCAGCCGGTTCGTCGCGTGCTGCCGGTTGCGCGTTTAACGAGGCCAGATAGAGCGCTTCCACTTCCGCGCGCGCCCAGGGCGTACGGCGTAAAAACTTCAGGCTCGATTTAACGCTGGGATCGCTTTTAAAGCAGTTAATGTTGATCCGTTTTGCCATCTCTGCCCAGCCATACTGTGCGACCAGACTGTTTATCTGCATCTCCAGCGTGACGCCATGCAGAGGATCTTTTGAGGTGTGTGCGTTCATCATCTATCCGCCTGATTCATTTAATGCCGCACATCCTGACGCTCGCAAAGCGGTTGTGCAAGAACTGAAGGTGAAAAAGAGCGTGTGGGGGTGTGCAACCGCAGATTTATGTGCCTGAAGTAACGCGACGGGCAGAAGTTTGCGCAGATGAGCAGCGATTGTGGTAATCATAAGCGGCTGATGAGGCTTTAAAAAGGATCGCCTGTTATGCCTGTCCCTGCTGATAATCTGCTCTCCTCCGCCAGCCGAAAACGTGCTCTGCTTGCCGGTTCGGTCGGTAATTTCATTGAATGGTATGAGTTTGCGGTCTATGGCTTTCTTGCCACCGTGATTGCGCAGAACTTTTTCCGGCTGGAAGGCGACTCCGCGCTGACCGGGCTGCTGCTGACCTACGCGTCGTTTGCCATCGCTTTTTTCTTCCGTCCATTGGGTGCGATTGTTTTTGGCCGGATGGGGGATCGCATCGGGCGAAAACCCACGCTGATTTTTGTATTGATTATGATGACGCTGGCGACAGCCGCCATCGGTCTGGTTCCGACCTATGCTCAACTGGGTATCCTGGCACCGCTGCTCGTTACCGGCCTGCGTATCCTGCAGGGCCTGTTCGCAGGAGGCGAGTATGGTGGGGCGGTGTCGCTGATGACCGAGTTTGCACCACGCGGAAAGCGCGGCCTGTATGGCGCGTGGCAATCCTTTACCGTGGCGCTGGGATTACTGGCAGGCGCGGGCATAGTGGCGTTGCTCTCAGTGCTGCTGACGCCAGAGCAGATGCTGAGCTGGGGCTGGCGCATCCCATTCTTTATCGCACTGCCGCTGGGGGCGCTGGCACTCTGGCTGCGGGTGCAGATGGAAGAGACGCCCGCATTTGTTCAGCAGCAGGCACAGCCCCAGGCAAAAGTGAACGCCAGCCTGGGTGATACGCTGAAAACGATTCTGCTCGGTATCTGCCGGCTGATGGTGTGGTCGGCGGCAGGTTACACCTGGCTGGTGATTATGCCGACTTATCTGCAGGCATCACTGCACACCGGCTTTAACCAGGCTCTGCTGATTGCCGTGATATCGAACCTCGGTTTTGCCGCCACCATCATCCCGGCCGGAATGCTGAGCGACAGGATTGGCCGCCGCGCCGTGATGGTCTCAGCAGCGGTGTTGCTGCTGGTGCTCTCTCTGCCGCTGCTCAACGTTTTGCAGGCAGAGAGTTCCGGACTGCTGCTGAAGGCGCTGGTAGTCTTTATTGCTGGTGGCGTGGTCGGGTTGCTGGCGGGGCCGGGGCCCGCAATGCTGGCTGAGATGTTTCCGACACGCGTGCGTTACACCGGGCTGGGCCTGGCCTATTCGCTCTCCAACGCGGTCTTTTCCGGCTGCGCCGGATTGATTATTACCAGCCTGATTAAAGAGACCGGTAACCCTGATATTCCCGCCTGGTATGTGATGGTGACTGCGCTGGTCAGTATTGTTGCGTTGATGACGCTGAATAAAAATGATCATCTGCGGCTGCTGGATGAGCCGCCGTCGCGCTAAGTTCTGGATGGGGAATAGAGCGGCAGAGAGTAATCCGACAGGCTGCCTGTGCATCCGGCAGCCTGTTAGCGTTACCGCCCGCAAGGGTGCAGGCGTTGGTTATTCAGAACAGATTAGCGATCCTGCGATGACGATAAACTGAAAACCTGATCGCGCGAGCGGACTTTATCAGCATGGTTATCGGCAATAATAATCACAGCCGCCATAACCAGGCCCATAATAATGATAATTAATTTACGCAGCAGCATAAGTCATTACTCCTGTTGAATGAACTAACCCAGGCGAATAGCCGATATTTGGAGTTAATCAAAGAGTTAATTTGAATATTGGTCAATTATGGCTGAAAGATAAACGTTATTTTTTGATCGCGATGCGGTTTCTCAATATCACATGAAATAAAAATGTTATGCGGGTTCAATATTAAACGCGGGATAAACAGGTTCATTAAATCCGCCGGTTTCTCTTGCGCGCGCGTTTGATCCGTTAAAATTGAACATACAGGGGTACGCCGTGATGGCATTGCTAAAAGCAACAAGCAGGAGACCAGAATCTGGCTGGCTGGCTGGCTGGCTGGCTGGCTGGCTGGCTGGCGGTGACGAGCTGATCCCGGTGCAGGCAATTTTCTATAAATGATTCTAATACGGTGCTGTTTTTACGGCTGACTATTCCGGGATCGGGAAGCGCATTAATTAAAACCCTCATCAACCTGCTCATCAATAAGCATTTCAGCCGCTTCGTGTTTTGAATGTGATCCTGCATGCGACCCAGCGCATCGACGCGTGACTCGGATAGAGCATCATGCCAGACATCCACGCCATGACTCTGACATATCTCGATTTTTGCACCGAATGGATCGGTCAGTGCAAGACCAGTGATGAAGAGGCCAGGTAACGGATCGGAGGGTCAGGGATGAACAGGTCATCATGATACTGAAAGCAAAAAGAGCGGCAGAAAAAAAGGCGCCCGAAGGCGCCTCTGTGGTGTGAAACGATGTGATGAATTACACCAGCTGCTGTGCCGTTTTTTCCACCAGCGTCAGCAACACCTTAATATCTTCCAGCGTTACCGTTGGGTTCAGCAGGGTCATCTTCAGACAGGTAACGCCATCGTGCTCGGTCACGCCGACGTTAGCGCGGCCTGACTCCAGCAGGGCATCTCCGATGCGCTGGTTCAGCAGGGCGATATCCGCGCTGCTGAGGTGCGCCAGATGCGCCGGACGATAGCGGAACAGCACGCTGGCCAGCTGCGGTTTCATCACCAGCTCCAGAGCAGACTGCTCTTCAACATACTGTGCTACCTGCTGTGCCAGTGTCACACCGTGATCGATAATTTCGGCGTACTGCTTCTGACCCAGCGCTTCCAGCCCCATCCACAGTTTCAGTGCATCAAAACGACGGGTCGTCTGCAGCGATTTGGAGACCAGATTCGGCACGCCCTGTGCTTCATCAAACTCCGAGTTCAGGTAGGCCGCCTGGTAGCGCATCAGCTCATAGTGACGCGCTTCCTTCAGCAGGAAGGCACCACAGCTGATGGTCTGGAAGAACTGCTTGTGGAAGTCCAGCGTAATGGAGTCGACCAGCTCAATGCCATCCAGATAGTCACGATACTTCTCTGACAGCAGCAGCGCGCCGCCCCAGGCCGCATCGACGTGCACCCAGATGTTCTCTTCCGCCGCCAGCGCCGCGATTTCACGCAGCGGATCGATTGCACCGGCATCGGTCGTTCCTGCCGTGGCAACGATCGCCAGAATGTTTTCGCCGTTAGCTTTGGATGCGGCCAGTTTCTGACGCAGGTCATCCATGTCCATGCGGGCAAACCGATCACATTTGACCTGTGTAACGGACTGATAGCCCAGACCTAGCAGAGCCATATTCTTCTGTACGGAGAAGTGCGCGTTCTCTGAGCAGAAGACTTTAATCTTCTTCAGATCGCCGGTTAAACCATCCTGCTGAACAGAATGACCCTGACGCGCAAACCAGGCGTCACGCGCCAGCATCAGACCCATCAGGTTACTCTGGGTACCGCCGCTGGTGAAGACGCCCGCATCGCCAGGCTGATAACCCACCTGGGTGCGCAGCCACTCAATCAGCTTCATCTCAATCAGGGTGGCAGACGGTGCCTGGTCCCATGAATCCATGCTCTGGTTGGTGGCGTTGATCAGCACTTCCGCCGCCTGGCTGATGACCAGGCTTGGACAGTGCAGGTGCGCCACACACTGCGGATGATGCACCGACAGGCTGTCTTTGAGGAAATACTCAATGGCGCGTTCAATCGCGGCCTGGTTACCCAGGCCCTGAGGATTGAAGTCCAGCGTGATGCGCTCGCGCAGCTCTGCGACGGTTTTTCCCTGATACATCTCAGGTTGTTCCAGCCACTTAACGACGGCCGCGCTACTCTGGGCAATCGCCTGCTGGTAGGCCTCGGTACTCTGTGCTGAGGCCGCCAGAATCGGGTTTAACCGGGACATTGCATTCACTCCACTTAAACTGCTTTCACGCCAGCGGACAGCAGGGCGTTTTCAAATTTATCCAGGAACACGTCCAGTTCTGCATCTGTGATCAGCAGGGAAGGCAGCAGACGTAAAACGCTGCCGTGACGTCCGCCACGCTCCAGAATCAGGCCGTTCTCAAAACATTTTTTCTGTACCAGTGCAGACAGTTCGCCGTCGGCCGGGAAGCTGCCCATATGGTCAGCAGGCTCATCGGGTTTTACCAGCTCAATGCCGATCATCAGACCCAGACCACGCACGTTGCCAATAACCGGGTAACGCTGCTGCAGCTCGCCCAGTTTGCCTTTCAGCCATTCGCCCTGTGCCGCGACTTTGTCAGCGATGTTATTGTCTTTCAGCAGCTTCAGCGTGGTCAGGCCGGTCGCCATTGCCAGCTGGTTGCCACGGAAGGTGCCGGTGTGGTGACCAGGAGACCAGGCGTCGAACTCTTTCTTAATGCCCAGTACCGCCAGTGGCAGACCGCCGCCGACCGCTTTAGACATCACGATGACGTCTGGCTCAATACCCGCGTGCTCAAAGGCGAAGAATTTACCGGTACGGGCAATACCCGCCTGGACTTCGTCGATGATCAGCAGAATACCGTGCTCTTTGGTCACTTTGCGGATGCGCTGCAGCCACTCAGCTGGTGCCGGGTTAACCCCGCCTTCACCCTGAACCGCTTCCAGAATCACCGCCGCAGGTTTGCGAACGCCGCTTTCAACGTCATTGATCAGGTTTTCGAAGTAGTAGGTCAGCGCTTTCACGCCTGCTTCACCGCCAATGCCCAGCGGGCAGCGATAAAGATGCGGATAAGGCATGAACTGCACTTCCGGCATCATGCCGTCTACGGCTTCTTTCGGTGACAGGTTGCCGGTGACTGACAGCGCGCCGTGGGTCATACCGTGATAGGCACCTGAGAAGCTGATGATACCGGAACGACCGGTGTGCTTTTTCGCCAGTTTCAGCGCCGCTTCAACGGCATCTGCGCCGGACGGGCCGGTAAACTGCAGGCAGTACTCTTTGCCCTGACCCGGTAATAACGAGAGCAGGTACTCAGAGAACTCATCCTTTAACGGCGTAGTTAAATCAAGAGTATGTAACGGCAAGCCGCTGGTAATGACATGTTGAATGCTCTGCAGAACGTCTGGATGGTTATGACCCAACGCCAGCGTTCCGGCACCGGCAAGACAGTCGAGATACTGATTATTCTCGACGTCGGTGATCCAGACACCCTGAGCTTTCGCAATCGCGAACGGCAATTTGCGAGGATAACTTCGAACGTTTGATTCAAATTCAGCCTGACGGGCTAAATAGGTTTCGTTGGTTGCGTTTAAGTTCTGTGCATTCAAACTATCAATACGGACTTTATCCGTCATCATATCTCTCCTACAACCGGGACGGGCGTAGCGTCACAGTTGAATAAATGAATTAAAATGGGTGGCTATGTGTAAAGCGCGGCCAATATAGGTGTTTTTCAGGTCCGACTCAATGATTAATTTTATCGGAAGATAACGGATTCTTTGTTATAGGAATCAATCAGTTGGTGGGTTTATGACCGCATGCATTATTGCCGCTACGTTAACGACTTTCTAATAAATGGCGTAAAAACACCAGCTTACCCGTTTCACCAGGCGCTAAGTCAATGATAATAATCTGTGTAAACAGCTGTTTCCGGCAAAAAACGCTATCAAAAAGGGAGCTTTTCAGACGTAAAAAGCATAAGTCAGCTTAACTGACGAACTCGCATTTATAGCCGCTTAAAACTGCACGCTAATTAAAATAATAAACCTTTCTTTAACATTTAATTAATGTATGGCGAAAGGTAAACCGTATTAACCGGGATTAACGGCATGGCCCCAGGGCAAATTCAACAAACTGGTTGAGGTCTGCCATAGCTTCGCGAGCTTTAGATTCTGAAGGATTTATCGTCAGTAAATCCGCATAACCGTTCAGCATAGCGCTAATTTGCCTGGCGGTGCGGGGAACATCATCACACCGTAGTGTGCCGTGGGTGACGCCGTCACGGATAATCCCCTCCATCAGTGCCTGCCACACTTCAGTCATCTCTTCAGCCAGTGCAGCATATGCGTCATTGTGCGCAGCCATCTGCCAGAAAGAGGCATAGAGCTGCCAGGTAGCATCCGGTGCACTCGGCAGATGGCTTTCAAACAGGGTATTCAGCCGCTGACGCGGTGTGAGCAAGGCCAGTGTGTCGGCAAAATTTTCAAAATCAACCCGCATAAAGCGTTCCAGCGCCGCCAGGCAGAGTGTCTGCCAGTTGCTGAAGTAGTGGTAAATATGACTGCGTGAAATACCTACCGACTCGGTGAGTTCACGGGTGGTCACTTTTTCGATCCCTTTCTCAACAAACAGCACTATCGCTGCATCCAGGATTTTGGTTCTCAGTACCTCGGCCGACTCTTTCATTATTCTCTCTATCACTGCCACGTTGACTTTGAGCAACCGCTCAAATAGACTGTTTTTCGTACTTGAGCAACCGCTCAAGAGTGACTCTATCAGAAACAGAAACTATGTCTTCCTCAAAAACGATCCTGCCCGTTGCGGCTCCCCGCAGCGCTATTCTGACATTAAAAATGCTTGGCCGCCGCCATAGCCGCAAGCTATTCCTCACGCTGCTGCTGGTAGTGGCGGAAAACGTCATGTACCTGCTTTATCCGCTGCTGGCGGGCTTCGCTATCAACGCCATACTCTCCGGCAGGACCTGGCATGCGGTGCTCTATGCGGCGATGGTCTTTACCATGTGGGCCATCGGTGCAGCGCGGCGCAGTGTCGATACCCGTACCTTTGCCCGCATCTATGCTGAGCTGGCCGTGCCGGTGATTGTGGCACAGCGCAGCGAAAAACAGAGCGCGTCGACGATTGCTGCGCGGGTGGCGCTGTCTCGCGAGTTTGTCGACTTTTTCGAGAAGCATCTGCCTGTGCTGATTACTTCGCTGGCATCAATGACCGGTGCGTCAGTAATGCTGCTGGCTATCGAGTTCTGGACCGGCGCAGCCTGTCTGGGGATCCTGCTGTTCTTCGCCTGTTTCCTGCCGGGGTTTACCCGCAAGAACGATGCGCTGTTTGGCCGTCTTAACAACCGGCTGGAGAGAGAAGTAAGCTTTGTCAGCAACGCGAACGCCGCGTCACTGGGCCGGCACTATGGCGTGCTGGCCAGTCTGCGGATCCGCCTCTCGGATCGGGAAGCGTGCGGTTATCTGGCCATCGGTAGCGTGGCGGCACTGTTGTTCGCAGTCACCATCGCAGTCATGTCGGGCCGTGGCGGCACCGATGCGGGTCATATCTATTCGGTAATGACCTATATGTGGATGTTTGCCATGAGCCTGGATGATGCTCCTCAGCTGCTGGAGAAATATTCCCAGCTCAAAGACATTGGCCGTCGGGTAAATACCGGCATGCACTGATTTTGCCGATCTCAGGCACAGAGCTGAAGCAACCGCCGGACTGCCCGGCGGTTGTTGAGATCAAGCGCCAAAACCCGGCACCGCAATGACCGCGAGAGCTGGGTTAATAATCCAGTTCACCCGGTGTAAAGGTTCTGAACGCGTTATCCGAGGGCGTGTAGCCCAGCACCTCGCGCGTCTGCGTCAGATCGAAGCGCTTGAAACGGTTATCGGAAATGCCGTAGCCAATAAAGAAGGTGATGTTCTCTGCCTCGACTGCCCCGGTCATCAATCGGACAGCATCATCCGGACTCAGCCAGGCGCTATAATCCCGCGCTGTGTGCAGGCAATTATCCAGTTTTGCTTCAAACGCTCCGATTCTCAGTGCCACGCAGCTCAGACCGTGCTGACTGGCATAGAAAGCGCCATAACATCTGGTCACGCGATATCTGCTGATTCCTGTTCAGTAACCTGTTAAATAAAGACGCGTTAACCGGTCAGTTAAGCAGACATAACCGACTTAAGCCTGCATGGCCTTTCCGCATTGTGAGCGGGCACATAACGATTCGCTCCAGAACTGCACAGTGCAAGCGTGCCGCTGGCGCAGACTTAACTGTGCGTCAGATCACAAAATGGGTTGCTTAGCGCGGCATGACTTTCTATAGTCAAACCGCTTCATCCGGACGGGAACACGTTATGCTTTCTCCCGCCGGCTCACGTCAGCTTTTCAGTTCAGGCCATTGGGAATCCATTTTGTTAAGAAAAAATCATAAAACCGACGATGCCGGTTTTGTCCGCTGGGCATTACTCGCTCTGGCGCTGGGCGGCTTTGGTATCGGAACCGGTGAGTTCATCATGATGGGCCTGCTGCCTGATGTTTCACGCTCTCTGGCGATCACCGAACCGCAGGCGGGTAACGCCATCGCCAGTTACGCGCTGGGTGTGGTGGTGGGCGCACCGTTTATTGCCGTTCTGGCGGCCCGGATGGCGCGTAAATCGCTACTGCTGATCCTGATGGCGCTGTTCAGCATCGGCAATGTCGCCAGTGCGATGGCCGACAGCTATCACGGCCTGCTGGTGGCGCGCTTTCTGACCGGCCTGCCGCACGGGGCTTACTTTGGCGTGGCATCGCTGGTGGCGGCTTCACTGGTGCCGCTTGAACGGCGCGGTCGTGCGCTGGCGTCCCTGATGCTGGGACTGACGGTCGCGACGCTGATTGGCGTGCCGCTGGGCTCATGGATTGGGCAGCTATTCAGCTGGCACGTGGTGTTCACCTTTGTGGGCGCGATTGGTCTCCTGACCTGCCTGCTGATTGGTCGCTATGTGCCTTACACGCCAGGCGATGCGGATGCACATCCGCTGCGCGAACTGGGTGCGCTGAAAAACCCGCAGGTGCTGCTGACCCTGCTGGTGGGCGCGGTCGGCTTTGGCGGCATGTTCGCGATCTTCAGCTATATCGCCCCGACGCTGATTAATATTGCTGGCATCTCTCCTTCGCTGATCCCATGGGCGATGGTGGCGTTTGGACTGGGAATGATCATCGGTAACCTGGTCGGTGGCCGTCTGGCTGAGGGTTCGGTGCTCAACATTATTGGCTGGACGCTGTTATGGAACGTGCTGGTGATGCTGGCCTTCCCGGTACTGGTTCAGCATGTGGCCACCGGACTGCTGGCGACCTTCCTGATTGGCACCTGCGCGGTGCTGCTGCCGTCGTTACAGATTCGCCTGATGGATGTCGCCAATGATTCACAAACGCTGGCGGCTGCAATGAACCATTCGGCGCTGAATATCGCCAACGCGATGGGCGCTTATCTCGGTGGCCTGACGGTATCGCTGGGCTATGGCTGGATCTCCACGGCCTGGGTCGGCGTGGCGCTGGGTGTGGCCGGTTTGATGGTGTTTGTGATGACGGCGCGCCATGCTGCCCGTCAGCAGGTTCAGCCAGCCTGACCAAATAGTGCAGGGCGCAGCGGCAGACATGGCCGCTGCGCAACATTTGCCCGGACCTGCCGTATTATTTTTCTGAAACGCTAATCACTTCGTTTTTAATTAATCTGACCATTCAGAAATCATTCTCCATCCGACAGCCCTGAAAATTGAAAAGGCTTCAAAAATCAATCAGGGCGCTCCGGACGTCTGGATGTTAAAATTAAATTAAAATAATGTTTGCTAAAGTCGTTAATGGATGGCTTAATGGCGACCTCGGTTTGGAACACAGACCTTATCAAAGCAGTTTTAGTAAAGCAGTCCTCAGTGCAAGCGATATCTCAAGATACCCCTTCTTCGTGAGTCTCCTCCTAAAATCCTGGTAAGTAACCTTCTGGAAGACAGGCCATCTTCGCCACTTGTGGCTCATAAATTAAGGAAATATCAATGTCTGATAAAATGACTGGTTTAGTAAAATGGTTTGACGCGGGTAAAGGCTTCGGTTTTATCTCTCCTCAGGATGGCAGCAAAGATGTATTCGTACATTTCTCTGCAATCCAGAGCAACGATTATAAAACCCTGGACGAAGGCCAGCAGGTCGAATTCACGATTGAAAACGGCGCTAAAGGTCCTTCAGCGGCAAACGTAGTTCCTATGTAAGCCTCTGTTATCAATGACGCTTACAATCGCGATGACGGCAATAGCCTGAGCAGATAAGCCTGAATTGATAATAAAAACCCGCCTTGTGCGGGTTTTTTGCGTTTATGTCTGGCTGAAACTTTCACGATGTTTTTGCACGCGACAGCGTTTCGCGCGGGCCAGCATCAGATTGAGCCTGTTCACCTCACGCTTGCGATCAGCCATTGCTGCAATTCTGTCAGCTCCGCCTGTTGTGCCGGGAAATCGGCTATCAGCTGATTCAGAACTTCCTCCAGTGCATCGGGCCGGTAAGTGACGTTCTGCATCCGCTGGGCCAGCGCTTCGAGCGGCGCGGGATTGAGGCTGTCGCTAAAAATCTGACAGCGGCTGATCACGCCGCGTTCGACATCGAAGTGAATCTCCACACCGCCCCAGACAAATCGCTGGTCCAGCAGATGCGAGAAGTCAGGTGCCTGACCGAAATTCCACGCCCAGCTACTCTGCTTTGCGAACTGCTCAGTGAATCCAGGCAGGTCGGGCAGGGCATCGGGAGAGATCCTCTCCGGCTCACACTGCTCGCCGAAATGTTCAAAAAATGCGTCCGTCACCGCGGAGCAGATCGCCTGATAGCTGATACCCGGCGTTAACTCCGTCAGATTGGCAACCCTGGCGCGCACTGACGTAATCCCTTTGGCCTGCAGTTTCTTCACATCAGGATTAAGGTAATCTGCCAGCCGGGAAAGATCGGCATCCATCAAAATAGTGCCGTGATGAAAACCGCGATCGGGTGTTTCACGATAGGCAGATCCGGAGATTTTGCGCGGTCCGTCAGCGGTGTTCATCACTAAATCGTTACGACCGGACGCCTCCGTCGGCACACCCAGCGCGTTCAGTGCGCGCAGGATAATGGCAGTTGAAACGCTTTTATCGTACTCCGGCTTGCCCGCCATAAAGGTAAAACAGCAGTTGCCGAGGTCGTGAAACACTGCGCCACCGCCGCTGCTGCGACGCGCCAGACGGATACCGTCTTCCGCCATGCGGCGGGTGTTACACTCTTTCCACGGATTCTGCGCCCGTCCAATGACCACCGTTTCCGCATTCCGCCACAGGAACAGCACCCGCTGGGTGGCGGGCATCTGCCGGAAAATGCACTCTTCGACAGCCAGATTAAACCAGGGATCATTAGATTCAGATAACAGTAAGCGCAGCGTGGACATCAGTAACTCCCGTTCCTTATGAGAAGCGGCCCGTAAAACAGGGCAGAACGCAGAGTCTATCAGCACGGGCACGGAGCCACATGCCTCTTCATGCCGTGAGGCTGCGGCAAAAAAAGATAATATGCCGTCTGGGGCGCAATCACGGCAGATTGCTGAACAGCATTATGCCAGTATGCTTATATCTAGAACATAAACATATGATTTAAAAGGTTTTTACCCGGGTAAGCTATGGCTGTGGGGCATGGATGGGACACAGCCAGTCAGCTTCTCGTTTAGCAAGGCCACCTGCCCGGCGCTGCTTTCGGGCATCCAGCTCCCATAAACGCTGTAAACCATCTGAGCGCTGGAATGGCCCATCTGTGTTGCAATGAATGATGGGTTGGCCCCGGCGCTCAGCATCCAGCACGCATAAGTATGGCGTGTTTGATACGCTTTGCGGTATCGTATTCCCGCCCGTTTCATTATTGATGCCCACATGGTACTCAGTGCCCCGACTGCATAGTGGTGACCGATACTGGCACCAGAACGGGTAAGCTGCGGGGTGAATAAAAAAGTGCAGGGGTGAGTGCTTGTCCGGCCATACTCCCGCAACTTTACTTCCGTCAGGTATTGCTTGCCCAATCGGGTAAGCTCTGCCTGATCCCTGAGCGCTTCCCGTGCCGGTTCCAGCAGGTGGATCAGCCGGTCGGTGCCCGCCTCAGTCTTTGGCAACGTAAACTCACCCAGCGAAGTGAGATTTCGCCTGACTCTCAGCGTGCCCGCTTTCAGATCCACATCTTCCCATGCCAGTGAGACCAGCTCGCCATGCCGCACACCCGTATAGACCGCCAGTGTCCATAAATTCCGGGCCTGCCTGTTACGGCACGCAAGCGCGAATCGGGTAAATTCATCCCTGCTGAGCGGGTCAGGTATAGCTCTGGCTTTTTTCAGCGGCGATATGCTGTTGAAAGGGTTCACGCTCAGATAGTTGTGATCCGCAGCAAACCGAAACATGCCGGCAATGGTCGTCATGTAGTAATTGACGGTTGGCACCGTTCGCCCTTTAACCGGTATCTTTCGGCCCCTCTCCAGCACCTGATAGCCTGTCAGTAACTCTTTCCTGATAAACAGCATCTCTTCTTTTGTCACCGAAGACACCATTCTCCGGGCACCGATTCGGGCAATCATGTTTTTCACCACTGAGCAATATCGGTGGTGAGCATTGGCGCTGATTTCCATTTTCTTCAAATCCAGCCACATCTCCGCCAGGTCACCGACGGAAATATCTTTTTTATCCAGCCCGAAGCGCTTCAGATTAGACGAAGCCGGGAACTGGACCGCATAGTTAAAACTACCCATCTTTATTGCAAAGCAGACCGAAGCGCGAAGCTCTCCGGCTACCTTGCGGTTTTTTGCAGAGTCAGGCACGCCAAGATTTTCCCTGACGCGCTGACCCTGATACAGAAACCAGATGCGGAGTGATCCGCCATGGTTTTCGACGCCTGTCGGGTACGATGCTTTACTCATTATTCCCTCCTGACGTCCAGGAGCCTGATAAGCTTATCGCGTTCATTTCTTACGGTCATCCGATTGGTTGTTTCTGCGATGCGATCCATGCATCGACCGCTTTCCGGTTGTAGACGCATTCGCTGGTGGGCTTTGGATCGCCTTCGGGTGACATGTGTTTATATTCCCGGCCCAGTAGCCAGGCCTTTTTACGTGCGCGGGTGATGGTTCCCGGCTTAAGCCCGGTCACCGCGATCAGCAACTGTTCTGTAACCCATTCATTGGGCTCAATCATGATAATGGTGTTCATTTTTACGCTTTCGTCAGTGAACATGATTTGCTCCTCCCCTTCAGTCCCGCCGCCTCGATAACCTTATACACATCCCGCTCGTAGCGCAGATGCTGAAATACCCCGTCAAACCAGTATTCACCGCTGTTAACGTCGGGAATATCCACGATGGCGCTGCCGGTGAGCACGATGCCCCGGCTTACGCCACGCCGTATCTTAAGCCAGCCTTTGCGCTGCAGTGCCTGCAAATGAGACTGTGCATTATTGGCTGAAGCCCATCCCATACCGACAGTGATCTCCTTGTTTGTCGGTGCCATGCCGTTTTCACGGATGTATGCCCGGATAAATTCCAGCGTTGCCTGCTGTTTATCTGTCAGCGGTTGCACGATGGTTCCCCCTTACACTTACACCACACCTCAAACATGCGTTTCACTATCTCCCGGCTGTAATAACCGAGCATATCGCGGGTGAGGTCGTAGCGGTTCCCATAATGCCGCCGCATCATCATCTCAAAGGTTTTGTTCATGGTTATCTTCGCCATTTCGCTTGAAATTGACCTGCTCCAGCTCTTTTATTTGCACTTTGCAGACGACAAAATCCTTGCTGTCTGAGAGAAACCTGCATCGCTTGATGGCATTCTCAGCGTCAACAAACAGCCCAACAGGAACGCCGGTTGGCTTGTAAATCACAGCGTACATTTTCATCACGCCATTCCCCTTTTCTTTAAACGTTTCCACGCCTCTTTGAATTCTTCATCCGTTGCACCTGACTTTTTGTCCGTGCACATCAGGCATTCAGAAATATTTCCCCAGCTTTTCGGTCTGCCGGCATCAAACAGATCATCCCACTCAAAGACCCAGCGATCGGTTGCCCGGTAGTGATAGATGGTCAGCCAGGTCTTTTTGTACCGTGGGTATCCGTACATGACGGATACCTTTTCATCGTGCAGGGGTTCACGTGCGGTGGCGATACAAATCCAGGCCACAAGCAGCAGAAACAGAACAGCCAGCATGTTGGCCACTACTCACCTCCGCCGTTGGCAAAGAACGCGGCGACAGCAAAGACCGCTGCCGGGATCAGCGTCATTAACGAACCCATACCACAATCTAACGTGCCCCATCTGACACCACCTGCGATGCAACAGAAGAAGCCCGCCGCGCTGATGAGGGTGAAAATGCTGACTGCGATTTTCAATGCCTTGCTCACTTTGCCACCTCCCGTGCTGCTGCTTTGTACGCACGCATGCTGCGATTAACCGGTCCGCTGATTACCGTCCGGCGAATGAACAGACCAGACGCCCTGGCGCGAACATCAGCAGAGAGAAGGGCGGCATCGACCGCCCGGTTGTGCCGGCGCAGCTCGAGCAGACTGCTGGTGATGGTCAGCGTGGCCACAGCACCATGATCCTTAAATTCAAACTTCATGACGCCAGCGCCCTCCAGAGTGCCTTGATGATTAATGCAACTATCATCAGAACGCAGGAGCCCAGCCCTGCAACCAGCAGACCAACGAATGCCATCAGCGCGATGTCGAGTAGCTTATTCATCTGATTCGATTCCTTTTCTGAAGCCCGACTCTCGCCGGGCAATCGAAAGTGATTACTTAACCTGGATAAACGGCGTGCTGGTGCCGCTGGTCATATACTGGGGCAGGGTGCCGTTCCATTTGTTGATGGCTTCCAGCTGCATAACCTCCGGATTCTGGCGCAGGGCATCACCACGGATTTTGATAGACTCAGCCTCTGCTCTGGCCAGCTTCATTTTTGCGTCTGCCTGCCCGTCGGCTTCCGCCCGGAGCATGTTGGCCTCAGCCTCGCGCTGCTTTACTTCCTGCTCGCGCTGCAGCGTTTTCTGGTTGGCCGTCACTTTGGCATTGATGCTGGCGATCACCGTTGGCGGGTACTCCGGTTTACCGACCCAGGACAGGCTGATTACCTGGATACCGATCGGACCCATCTCCTGCTGAATCTCAGACAGCGCGGCGGTGAGCAAATCGGCTTTGCCGCCATCAATGAACTTATCCGTGCTCATCCGGCTGGCCAGACGGTTCAGGCTGTCGGCAATTTTCTGGCGCAGGTCAGTGTCGGTGATGTCATCGACGCCTTTGCGGTAGGTCTGGAACACCGTGGTAACCTTGGTGGGATCCACACGGTAGGCCACGCCGATGTGGTAGCCGATGGTGGTGCCGTCGCTCATCTGGAAGTTAAACGCATCTTCGTAGGTCTTCATCTGCTTAAAGGTCGGGAAGATGTAGATCTCGGTGTTCCAGCCGGTCCAGTAGCGGCCAACGCCCACCACTTCACCTACACCTTTGTCATCACCCAGCTTGTTGACCTTGATGCCCACATTGCCAGGCTCTACGCGATCGCAGCCCGCGACACACAACACGGCAACGGCCATCAGTGCAGCAAAAATTAACTTCTTCATTTTTTATCCTTAGTAACTTTCAGACCCTTCAGAATGATGCAGAGGCATGGCGGGGTCAGGATCGCCAGTGCCAGTCCGGACAGAACGGTTAATGTCTCTTTCGCCGATACAAGGAACGGCACGATCAGGCCGTACACGCCCGCAGCAATAACCAGCGCAACGACGATTTGCAGATAGGTTTTCATGGGCACCTCAGTAAGGTTTTTCGCTGAGCAGCTGCGCGATCTGCTGTGTGGCCATATCGTAATTTTTCTGCCACGCCTCAATCTGCCGGCGGCGGACGAGGATCCGGCGCAGGCGGCGAAGTGTGCGCTGGTGGGCCCGGTGATACTCGTTTGTGACGTCCCCACGCTGCCATGCCTGGCCGTGCACCGGATGGTCCACCAGCGTGTCCGGATGGCGCTGAGGAAACCGTGAACGAGCGAAGGCACGGGTCGTCATAAAGAAAGCCAGATAGCGAAGGGCAGTATCCCGGCTGAAGCAGCGCTTCATGCGTCCGTGGCGCATGGCCACATAGAGCACGCCGACCGGTGTCGGGTATTTCTGGAATGCCAGCTCGGTTGCGCTGGTGGTGGGTTTATCTTTCACTTCTCAATCTCCGCGTTATAGGTTGAATGACTCATGAGCTGCCAGTCTCTGCCGCCGTTCCGCGACAGCAGACGCCAGCGCGGATTAACTGCCAGACTGAGATAGCCTCTGCGGTAAGTCCGGCGGGCAAACAGGCGGCCCCGGCGGTACTGAGTGAGTTTTCTGGCTGCCTGTGCTAATACCCATTCAGGGGCTTTAAACGCTGTCAGTGACATGCCATCAGCCCTCTAATCCAGTGGAGGATGGGGGGGGGGGCAGACCGTCCATCCTTCCGACTTAGCGAATTCCAGAAAGCCATCGAGCGTTGCGGTGAGTTCATCTTTGCGCAGGCGCATATCCGCTTTCAGCTCACCTTTCTCGAAATAAGCAATTACACGGCCGGTAAAGTCAGGTGCGACGTGCAGCTTTGCCGTCAGCGTTGCGTCTTCGAAATTAATCGCGCTCATCACTGCTGTTCCTTTTCTGCAAAAGCCTGTTCAGCAAGGTTGCTGATAAGCGAATTCATAAAACCTTTTCCGATGTCAGAAAGTTTTCCGGATTTAATCTTTATGCAGTCACCGTAGGTTTCGGCTATTTCACGGTCAGCGGCCTCGCCGGAATAAACTTTACGAACTGCGGACTCAAATAATTTAACCAGGGCCTTGCTCACAATATCGGCGTCAAGTTCGACGGTTGTGATTTTGCCGCCCGGCAACTTAACAGGCGTCATCATTACCCCTGTTTTATTAATAAGGTTCGCAAGGTAGATATTCACCAGACGGGTCCGGTTACGTTCAACTAAGTTACTCATTTCTTTTTCTCACCTTCAGCGATTAACCATGATGAAATGCCGCAGGATAAATCGAGTGCGAGATAATGAAGCGCACACAGTTGATCCTCGTCCGGCCAGTCTTTTGTTTCGCTTATTAACAGAAGCAGGGCGCTGAGTTTTTCCGCCTGTGAAGCGCAGCTGTGCAGATCTTTAACCATGATTACCCCCCCCCAGCCCGCAAAGGCGATCTCTGGTCTTATCCAGTTCCTGCTCACGAAAAAAATTGTGAATATATGCGCTGAGGTTAAGAGCATTCCCTATCAACGGGCTGTTTTTATGAATCCCTTCAGATTCATTTTCATAAATGATTAACAGCAGCACGTTGAGCTGTTCGGCACACTCTGCCGTGCGTTCAGATTTAAATTCAGTGCTCATACCGCGACTCCATAAGCTGCGCGCAGGAACAGATTGGCCAGGACGTCATAGCCGCACTTATGCAGCAGAACGGCTTTGCGATAATTTTGCGTATTAATGATCGAAGTTTTCATTTCATCCTCAAAAAATTTCGGGTGCAGTTATCCCCAGCGCAGGCGCTGTAATTTACTTCTATCTAGTGAGTAATCAGCAGAATATGTTTTCTATTTTTTTCAGTCTTTTAAATAACTCATTGGCGAAGTCTGATATTACAGCTGTCATTACGCACTGGATGTTGTCTGCGTCATCAGGGCCAAAACACCCCTGGAGATATATTTGCGTAGTGTGTTTTATTTTTCCGGCCAGTAGAGTGACATCAAAAATTTCGTCACTAAGATCTGTATTGCCGGTCCTCTTTTCAGAAGCAATATTACTGGTGAGGTTATCATCGATGTTTACGCTAAGCAGCAATGACTGAATCTGGAATAAAAGGCTTTCCACGTCATTATCGGTAAGTTGCTCACGAGAATTAATAAGTGCCCTGGTGGTTGATAAAGCCCGTTCGATTAAAATACTGTCTTCATGGTTGCTCATTTTACGTCTCCGCTCTCAGTGCATGCGGCAGCATTAGCGTAGTCATGGGCAATATCTATTACATTACTGCCCATCATTTTTAATTCGTCGTCATCCGACATCTGCAATACCCTGACCGCACCCAGCAGGCAGGCAATATTTATGGCGAATGAGTCAGACGCAAGGTCAATACCTTTAAAGGCAGATCCGATGTTGTTCACTTCGCACCTCCGGTATTCTGCCGGGCCGCCTGGAAGGTGGCGGGTTCATCCGAAATAATGCCCATACGATTTTTAATGAGCTTATTTCCATTGATCACGATATGTGCCATATCAACTTCACGCTGAACGTCTTCGTGTAAAATTCCCGGCCCCACAAAGTCAGAACTTTCAAGAAGGATTACGGTCATGTCATTAAGCTTATCCATGCGCTTCCTCGTCATCCGAATAACTGGAACTAATCTGAAGGCCAGTGAATAAATTGCTGGCATCCTCAAAGTCATCAAAAAAGAACAATATGTTTTCCGGTTCGGGCCATCCCGCTGGCACTCCAAATACGCCACCAGCAGGCATAAGGCGAATCACAAATCGACTATGCATTATGACCTCCTCGTATGGTCCTGTGGGGGATAGTTCGGACTCAAGATGAATCTCACCAAACTCATATTCTCCGGTTTTTAGCGTTACTTGTGTCATTCTGGTGTCCTCTGGGCATCTGCCTTATCACCAGTAAGCAGCCACATCGGATCGCAGTTCAGGGCATTAGCCAGGGGGATGATTTTGTCGCTGGCTGGAATGGTGGTGTTTTCCTCCCAGGCTTCGATGCAGGAACGGGTAACGTCAACGCTGCCGGCTAAATCAGACCAGCCGAACTCACGCAGCATGCGCATGGATTTGATGCGGGTGCCAATGGTTTCGGCGGTTGGGTAGTAGAGCGGGCCAAGGGGTGTTGAAGATGAAGACGCTGCAGGCGTATTTTTTTCGTTGAAGTTTGAGGATTCTTGCGCGGATGGGGAGGTTGCAATATTCGAAACATAAATACACAGCTCAACTAGATCCAGTATGTTACCAGCATACAAAGCTATTTTTTCCGCTTTGCATTCACTTCGGTCCGATTCATTGAGAATTCTGCATGAAAATCCTTCAATTGCTTGGAGCATGGTAATTAACTTCGCTGCGGGATCAATGAGACTGCTGCTCGCTGAAATGGCAAACCGAGAAGCTTTAGAAGCTGATATGTTCATACTTATAGACCTCAGGTTTAGTAATCTGAGGCCTAGTATTAGAGAACTTACATTGCGTGTCAAGCTTGAAGTAAGTGATCTTACAAATCTATTATTATCTGTCTAACAATGCCTAATACAATCCACGAATCATCTAATTTATAAGCAGCCAATCCATCAGATGGCGCTTCTAAAAAAAGCGCCATTCCATCATCGATAACCCTTCTGATCACAGGGATAGATTCTGGCTTGTTAGCCTTAACTAAAACAAATTTTCCATTTTTAATATCCGATTTCCCTGTCTGTGAACAATCGATGACCAAGCTGCAATCGTCGGGAAACATACTTTCGAACTTGTGAGGAATATGCTCTTTTTTTGCTTTTAAAACATATTCATAGTCGCCGCCTGTCGTTGTTAGGATATGAGTGTGTTTCTGGCTTGTTGTTAGCGCATCAAACTTATCTTTTGTTTCCCCGGCCTCTTCCCATGTGAATATAGGAGTTGGTATGGCGCCTGCTGTGGACCAGTCGTCGTAATCAATGCCCCACTTATTGTCTTGGTAATCTCCGCTAAGTATCCATTGCGCATCAGTCTTTAAGATTTCAGCAAGCTTCACTAGATTTTGCCCGTTAGGGTATGTTGCCCCGCTTTCCCACTGGGTTACTGCTGACGCAGACCTGCCAAGGTGTTGTGCTATTTCTTTTTGAGTCAAACCCAACTCCCGCCTTCTCAATCTGATTCTTTCTCCTATTCCACGTGTGATTTTCATAGTCATCCTCATTTAGTGTTTAAAGATAAGCTATCTTACATTGAAGGTAAGTAAGATATCTGATTTAATGAGGTAAGAAAACTTATTTTGAGGCGTTATGCATAAGATAGATGTTCTTCGTTTTTATGGTTCGCGCGGGGCAGTAAAGAAAATTGCTACACTTCTTGGCGTTTCACACAGCGCTGTATGTCAATGGGGTGGCATTATCCCCAAAGGTGCCGCCCTCGAACTCGAGAAGATCACCAACGGTGCGCTCAAGTGCGACCTGTCGCTGTACCGTGCCAATCCCCGCAAAAATAAACATATCCAGCCTTCTGATGTGACGGAGGCTCAACCATGAAGCCCACCCCCGATCGAATCTTCAACGCCATGCTGCTGGTCTGCATTGTACTGGACGCTATCACGCTTTTCTGGCTGTACAGGAGTGTGTGACATGTCACGAAAAATTATCGGTCGTTCAGCCATCGACAGACGTTATCGGCTGGATCCGCGCTACTTCAAACCGCTGCTGCCGGATGGCATTCGCTATGACCCGGTAGATGACGTGTATGTGCTGGTGGCTAAACCAATTTTGAGGAACAAACCATGAATAACCTGATCACCAATAAACCATCGATGACCAGCCTGGATATTGCCGAGCTTGTGGGGAGCCGTCATAGCGATGTGAAGCGCAGTATCGAACGTCTGGCCGAACGCTGCACTATCCGACTACCGCCAACGGCGTTTGTCGAAAGAATCAATAACTTAGGTCACGCAGTTAAAGGCGAGGTTTACAATTTTTGAGGGCGA
Source organism: Pantoea sp. F_5 (assembly GCF_008631595.1). Lineage (NCBI taxonomy): Bacteria > Pseudomonadati > Pseudomonadota > Gammaproteobacteria > Enterobacterales > Erwiniaceae > Pantoea > Pantoea sp. F_5. The sequence goes on along the minus strand of NZ_VWUO01000021.1, from coordinate 10,794 downwards.
AGAAGGCAAGCGAGACAGTATTGTCGTCGTTGCCCAACTGAGTCCTGAGTTTACCGCTCGCCTGGTTGATCGCTGGCGTGAGCTGGAAGAGGTTGTCAGCCGTCAGCCGCTCTCCGAAATGGAGATGATCGCTGCGATGGCCGCCGATGCCGTTCGTCAGCAAAAGCGCATCTCGCATGTCGAGGAAAAGATCGAGTCCGTTGCTGAAACCGTTGAGAGCATCAAGCGCGGCACCGTTCCGGCTGGCTGGATTGGCTTTTCAGAGCTGAAAACGAAGTTCGGCATGTCGCCGCTGAAGTGTAAAACGCTGGCCAGCGCCTTTAACGTTCCCACCGATACCCATAAGTTCCTGACGCCCGATGGCCTGCTCGGCAGTCGCGGCATCGTCAATCACGCGTCTTTCATGGCTGCGCTTCGTCAGATGATGTCCGAGGCGGAATGCCGCGGCACTCGCTGGTGGCATCCAAAAATGGGGATTTTCCAGATCCTGAAATGGGGTGAGTAACCATGCATCCGCATGACTTCATCCGCAAAAACATCATCAGCACGCTGCTGGCTGAAGGCGTGGCGGCAGAAGATGCCAGGGGGGGGGGGCAGAGGCTGCGTTGTCTTACTACCGCCGCTGCTCTCAGGCAAGCCGTAAGGGCCGCATGTTCGACGATCTGCTTCATGAGGCCCGTCAGTGGGTGCGGTTCCGTTCGTGCAGCGGTGGACGCCGTAAAGCAGCACGTTCGCGCCAGGGGAGTCTGCTGTGAGCACATCTGAGAATGTCATTCAGGTACTTGACAGGCATTACCGCGATCCCCGTGGCGTGGTGGTGCACGTCACGGGGTATGACCGGGAAAAGTCACAGGTAATTTTCTTACGCGCCGGATACGAGCATGAGTGTATGCGCCCGGTCTGGCAATTCCAACAGTTTTTTAAGAGGGTTGATGATGGCCCGCATCAGAACCATAAAGCCTGAATTCTGGACAGATGAAAAGGTCGTTGAGTGCTCTTTTGAGGCGCGACTGATGTTCATCGGTATGTTTAATTTTGCAGACGATAAAGGAAACCTGGTTCGCTCCCCAAAACGTATCAAGATGCAGATTTTCCCGGCGGACATGATCGACTGTGAACCGCTGATAAAAGAACTGTCATGTGTCGGATTACTCCGTGAGTACTCAGTGAATGGTGTTGACTATATCCACATCGAAGGCTTTTCGAAACATCAGAAGATAAACCGCCCGTCTGCCACAACCATACCTGCTCCGGGAGTGCTTAATGACGACTCAGTGAAAGAGTCCGGGCTGGATGGTGGCTGCTCACTGAATGGATGCCCGACTGAGCATACCGACTCAATGAGTACTGATGAATCACTCCGTGAGCACTCAGTGAGTACTCATATCGGACTCACTGACGGAAAGGAAGGGAAGGGAAGGGAGAAGGAAGGGAATAAAAACACTGTGTCCGATTCGGATCGGACTGGCGGTGATCCGGATTTCGACGATTTGCCTGCACAAGCCGAACTGGAGCCTGCGTCGGATGACGGCATGCATCCGGACAAACCCGATCCGGTCTCTGAGGCCTTCGAGAATATTTTCTGGGGTGCAGGGCTCCGCAAGGACGCCAAGGTGAAGGCCAGAACGGCCTTTGGCACGAAGTTCAGGGCGTGGCGTGCGGTGTCGAAGGGGACGCCGGGCGAGTTTGCGTCGATGCTGGCGCAGGATATCAAGTCCCGCCTGGCCGTTCAGCAGCTGGGGATAGACCGCATGCTGCCGACCTCGTACCTGAACGGCGAGCGCTGGAACGATGAACTCAGAACTGAGCAGACTCAGACACAACGGGGGGCCGGAGGAGCCAACCGGCCCTACGCCTACCAGGACACCGAGAGTTCCGAAGTTTTCCTGAACTTCGATGCCCTGCGTTCCGACAGTGGCGGGCGGAGGCTGTGACATGCGACAGCGACTTAAGCGTGCCCTGGTGGCCGGATACAACCATGGGTGGCTGGGAATGGATTTTGTGATGTGGTGTTTTGATAAATTTGATTTGCGGAGCGTGTGAATTATGACACCGGCTGAACTCTCAGAAAAACTCTGGAATAGCGCCGACCGGGTGGCGAAATACCTGCTGCCAAACGGCCACAGGGAGGCTAACGAGTGGTGTGTGGGCAGCGTCAGCGGCGAGGAAGGCAAGAGCCTCAAAATTAACCTGGCGGGTAAAAAGACCTGGGCTGACTTCGCCAGCGGCGACAGTGGTGACCTGCTGGATTTATGGGTGCTGGTGCGCAACTGCGGTCTGCACGAAGCTATGCGGGAAGCGAAAGAATTTCTCGGGCTGAAGGATGACGATCATCATTTCACCGCCAAAAAACAGACCTTTGCCCGTCCCAAAAAGCAGGGTGTGAAAAAAGCGTCGCAGTGCTATGAGTACCTGGCCTCACGCGGTATTACTCAGCAGACCGCTGAGCGATTCAGGATCAGCGATGCCGTAGTCTGGTATGGCGACGAAAAGCGCGAGCTTCCTGCACTGGCATTTCCGTATATCCGCAATGGCGAGCTGCTGCAGGTCAAGCGCATCAGCACCGAACGGCCGGGCGGAAAAAAAGTGATCATGGCCGAAGCCAACTGCGAGCCCTGCCTGTTCGGTTGGCAGGCTCTGGACCCGAAACAGCGGCTGCTCATCCTCTGCGAGGGTGAGATTGACTGCATGAGCTATGCGCAGCTGGGTTACCCGGCCCTGTCGGTTCCGTTCGGTGGCGGAAAGGGGGCTAAACAGCAGTGGATTGAGTACGAATATCATAATCTCGACCGTTTCGATGAAATTCTGCTCAGCCTCGACAACGACGATGTCGGGCGGGAAGCAGCCAGAGATATTGCCCGCCGCTTGGGGGAGCACCGCTGTCGCCTGGTTGAGCTTCCGTACAAAGACATCAACGAGTGCCTCACAAAAGGCGTCAGCGATGATGATATTTTTGGCTATCTGGAGCGATCAACCTACTTCGACCCCAGTGAGCTCTGCTCGGCATCCGATCTGCTGCAGGAAACCATCGACGCCTTCGAACACCGTGATGCCGGGCTTTTTACAACACCCTGGACCTCGCTGAATTACAATTTTAAATTTCGCGCTTCGGAGCTGACGCTGGTGAATGGCGTCAACGGGCACGGTAAAACGGAGCTGGTGGGCCATATCGCCATTGAAGCCATGGCACAGAACACGCGCGCCTGCATCGCTTCTCTGGAGCTCAAGCCGGGTAAGATGCTGGCTCGCCTGACACGGCAGGCCATCTGTACGGCAACGCCAACACCACAAGAGATTACGCTCTGTAATGCCTGGTTCAGCGAGAACCTCTGGGTATTCAAGCTTACCGGTACAGCCAAAGCCGACCGCCTCCTTGAAATCTTTGCTTATGCCCGCAGGCGGTATGGCATCGAGCTGTTCATCATCGATAACCTGGCAAAGTGTGGCTTTGATGAAGAAGATGCCTCCGGGCAGAAGGCATTTATTGATGCCCTGTGTGACTTCAAGAACGAGCATAACTGCCATGTCATTCTGGTTACACACGCCCGTAAAACCGACGAGTCGGTACCCACTGGCAAAATGGACGTCAAAGGCACCGGTGCTCTGACCGATATGCCCGATAACGTAATGTCGGTCTGGCGCAACATCCCGCGTGAAATGGCGCAGCGCAAGCTTGATAAGCAGGGGCCGCAGGGTTTGGATGAGAGGGAGAAACGCGCCCTGGATATGCCACCGTCGATTATTCGTCTGCTCAAGCAACGTGAAGGTGAGGGATGGATTGGCGATATAGGCACCACCTTCGATCCCCGCTCACACCAGTTTCTGGAAAACGGGAAGTCAGCATTCAACTATCTTGCCGCCAAACCGCAAAGCGATATTGATGCGGACTGGGAAATGAACAACGTAACGAGGTGCGCATGAAACTGGAATCAGCACTGAAGTATTTCAATCCGAAAAGCCAGAGCTTCACCGACTCTTCACGCGCAACCGGAAGCGAATCACTGACCGGCACAGACCTGATGGGTGCCATCGGATTCTGCCAGTCTAAAGCACCGTTTGGGATTTCTGCTGTTCTGGCTAAATCGACGGGCAGCAACGAAGAGACCTTCCGTACCGTTGAGCAGCTCCTGCAGTATGCCCGTCGGAATGCACCAAAGCTTCTCCGGAAAGCGGCGGGTGCAAATCTTGGTCGCTGCTTGGTCATACTGTCAAAGCTGGCATTCGATGAATATTCACGCTCAGCCTCAACGACAGCACCATGCCGGCACTGTAAAGGGACCGGATTCCGGGAAGTTATGCGCGATGTTGTTAAGTATCCGGGTTATATCAGTGCTGTAGATGGTGAAGAAAAAATACCGCCACGCATTGAATCTGAACTGGTCAGAGAAAAATGCAGTCACTGTGATGGGAAGGGGTGGGAGTCTGCACGCTGCCGGTGTAACGGAACGGGCCGGGTACGGGATCTGGAAGCATCAAAGCGCGCAGGTGCGCCAGTAGACAAGGATTGTGAGCGCTGTTCACGCCGTGGATATCGCCGAATGCCTTCCAGTACTGCATTCAGGGCTATCAACGTGCTGGTGCCGGACCTCACTCAGTCGTCATGGTCACGGAACTGGAAGCCGTTCTTTGAGAAGCTGGTGGCGAAGTGTGAGATTGAAGAGAGCCATGCAGATGCAATATTCCGGCAGGCAACAAAATAATTGACTTTGCATAAAACTGGCGTATTCTGGCTAAATAGTGGCGGTTCTGTACTCATGCGCCACTCAACGATATTAAGAACCCGCCGTCGTGCGGGTTTTTGTGTTTCTGCACCACATAAAAGCGCATTCCCTGACGCCGGAGCCAGCGGGTACGCCCGGAAGGCATGGGATATATGAGAGTGCGCTTCTCTGCGGTGAATGCGTGCTATTTGTTAATAAATGTTTGCATTGCGCTGTTTTTGTTCACAATGTGCTATACCAGTTATTCCTACCGAAGCGGGAAAAACTGGCATGACTCTGAAGCTCGACAAAGGTTTACTCACCGGCGCTGTATTTGTAGAAATCCTCAGGCAGCACCCCGGCTTAAAAATCAGTTCATCCATGGTTGAAACTGTTCTGTCTGTGGCTGACGACATATGTGAAGCCTTCCCGGCTTCGGCAGAACCGATTGAGCACTTACCCGACACCAGCCTGAATCATACTCAGCACACAATGTATAAGCGTTGACGATGAGTTGAGCTACGTGGCGCTAATATTACACCGCTGCGGTGAATCCCCCTGTGCGGCGGGGCCCTTAATTTTCATTTGTTCAGCATGAAAGTCCTTGTAGGGCGGATCAGGTTATGTTGCTGCTGATCCACCGGGAGGCACCCGGCACCGCAGCGCTTATTTACTGCTAAACTGAATGGCTTAATCCGCCGTTAGCTTACTGGACAGAGCACTGGCTTTTTGATGCAGGGGACGGGGTTAAAATCCCTGACGGCGGTCCATTCAATTCTTCAAAATTACTTTTATTGACACTAAGTTGACATGGCAAGCGGTATAAAAAACCTGCTGCGATGAATCCCTCTATGCGACGGGGCTAAGCCAGAGTTTTCTGAAGGAACAACGGGCGGGCCAGATTCTGGCTTTTCTGACTCACCGGGAGGCACCCGGCTCGCAGCAACTTACTAGTCACAATTTAGGCAGCTAAGGCTCACCTTACGGTGGGCCTTTTTTATGCCCTGTGCAACATGATTATAAATAGTTAGGCGGCTAATCGATTGATCGTCCATAACGATCAATTGCTCCAAAACGATCTGTATAAACGATTATCAGGGCGCAGGCGGCCGGTGATAGTATTTCTGAGGCAAAAAAATCCCCGCCTCATAAGTCGTTAGCGAATGGTGAGGCGGGGTAGCCAGTATGGCCAACACCAGGGAAATCCGTTAAAAATAGTACCCCTTCAGGGGTATGAAATTAATTATTTCAGGACCTGAAATAAGTATTTATAAGATAATTTATTGTTCTGATTCAGGGTTCTTACGTCGTAAATGTAGTACCAGACTTAACTGGAGCTAACGGTTGTCATCCTTTTGCTAATGAGCAAATACTTATCAGACACAGCCAGGTCTGCTTCGGCAGGCCTTTTTTGTACCCAAAATTCGCCGGTTTAGCTCAGATGGCAGAGCGTAAGGACAGTTATCAGGCTACAGGATCAGTTTTATGCATTTCACTGTCTACACGCCTCGGCAGCACAAATGCGATCTCCAGAAATAACCTGATGAAAGCAACAAGCTCCTTCGCTTGTTCATGTGTCGCGCTCAGTTCATGGACCGCTTCGTTACCATTTATGCGGACGCGGTGCGCCCAGTCTTTCATGGACTCAGTGAGAATGCCGTCGTTTCTGGCCATCTCAATTCGGGACAGCAGGTTTCCTTTTTCATATCCCAGCTTCCTTAATGCCACCTCCATAACGCTACGACATCCAACGATGATGCGGGCTGGACTGCGATCACGCTGAACATCTTCCTGCAGCTCGATGAAGATTTCTCTTATTTCATCCGGGTACCAGGGGGAGCTATCTGGCATCTGTGGCTTAGGAAAAGAATCGATGACTTTGGGTGGCTCGCCGTTATAACGCCATTCACTCTGGGTGCCGGAGGTTTTACAAAGCTGGAGCTGGCCGTACCCACACGAAAATCTCACCAGAATAGGCGACTCGCATTCCGGACAGGTCGAAACACCAAATGCTTCAACCGGGGTGTCCTGAGAGTAAGACCGCACCTGTACAGATGGCCCGCTATTCACGGCCCCTGCCGGTGCAGGCTGACGGTGCCTGTATTCACTAATACTGTATAAACGAAAATTGACCTCGCGTGCGCAGTGAGGGCAAGTTTGTCTGAGGGTGAACATGTCAAATTCCTTATCTGAACTGGTCAGTGATTATGAAGGCTGCATAACTGATTCTGCAGTGGATTCTCTTGCTGCAATAGAGAAAAAATTCTCTCTGACGCAAGGGCGTCAGGGCTGGGATACTGCTGTAAAAGGACTCGCCATGGCGCTGATTATCGCTGAAAACCGCCGGCGCTTTCTTGAGACAGATTCAAAATAGCCAGTTGATTTATAACCCAAGCCACGATCAGCAACTTACCGCGCACCCTGCGCACGGCTGGCGCGTGGCTTTTTTCTTTTCCAACCGGTAAATGCCATGAATAAAAAATATCTGTATCTGGCGGGCGCAGCAGCTGTGTGCCTGCTGCTTCTGCACGCCTGCAGTCATGATGATTCGCCTGTTTCGGTTGCAGATGCACCGCCTGTTCAGCCGCCGGTAGTGGTTCAGAATCCTGCTCCTGTCGTGGTGCATGACAGCGACAACGGTGGATTTTTCTCAGGCCTGATGATGGGGCATCTGATGAGTGGTGGTAGCGGTTACAACCATCACACTACGGTCGTGCATCACTACAGCACACCGCGATATTTAGCACCGCGCTATTCCCGCTCTCGCACGGTGACGACCTACCGTTCAACCCGAGGCTATTACGGACGCAGACGTTAAGGAAAAAATGTGCACGCTCATCACGTTACCACTTCCGCATCTTACGGCGTTGCGGCGGGTTCATTCTTTATTGGCCTGCTGAACTACCTGACGCCTGAGCAGTGGAGCGCCATCGGCGTTCTGGCAGGTGCGGTCATCGCGCTCATCACCATGGTCGTTGATGCCTACTTCAAGCGGGCTAACGCCCGGGCTTACCGTGCCTGGCTGAATTCACATCAGGGTGCTGTATCGCCGGACGACATGCCGGGGAAATGATATGGCCAGAGTATCAAAAGGTCGCGTTGCCGTTGCCGCCGCTGCCTGTTCGGTCACGCTCATCATTAATATCATACTGTCTCATGACCTGGTGCGCACGAACCGGGCCGGGCTGGAGCTTATCGGCAATGCTGAGGGCTGCCGTCGCGACCCTTACACCTGCCCGGCAGGCATCATCACCGACGGGATTGGCAACACGCACGGCGTGAAGCCGGGCACACGAAAAACCGACCAGCAGATAGCACAGGATTGGGAAAAAAATATCCAGGCAGCTGAGGAATGCGTTAATCAGTACGCAGACGGTAAATCCCTGAGCGACGACACCTTCTCCGCCGTCACCTCCATCACGTTCAATGCCGGCTGCGCAGCAATGAAGAAATCCACACTTTTCGCGCTGCTGCGTCAGAGTGAGATAAGGCAGGCCTGTGATCAGTTCCCGCGCTGGGTTTATGGCGGCGGAAAGTTACTGCCCGGACTCGTTCATCGCAGGGATCAAGAAAAGGCGCTTTGCCTGAAGGGGGTATACCAATGAAATATTATAAATATGATTTTATATGCCTGGGGATATTAGTGAGTACTGCTTTCATCAATGAAAAGCATGCTTTACTGAATGGCATGCTTTTTCTTCTCGCTGGCATGATGTTGAGCGCTGGAGTATTAAACAGGCGGCGAACTACTTATCGGACTTTCTCCTGAAATCTGACTCATATTTTTTAACTTTTTTCTCATAATGTTTTTTAATCAGGATATTCATTGTCCAGATTACAGCAGAACCTGAATAGCCAATGATTTTCCAGGTGCGCGGGGAAAACATATCAAGAAAAGCTTTAAAGTGAATACTAAAAGAGTGGAGCATTTCAACCCTCGTTAGTTACAGCCTGGCAGCTAATGTGAATAACAAGGTTATATGTTCCGCTTTTTTCCCAGCATTAGCAAACAGCGGTGTCTGTGCTTCGCAAATTCTTAATGTCACTCCTGAATATGAATATTTATCTTACGGCTCCACTTATTGTTACCGTGCTTGCCTTAGGCTGGGCCGCCGACCATTATCACAGTAAAGCCATAGCCTGGCGCACCACCGCCCGACAGTCTCAGCAGCTGGCGAAACGGCAGGCTACTACCATCACCGACATGACCCAGCGCCAGCAGCAGCTGACCGCACTCGACAAAACCCACACGGAGGCGCTCAGTGCTGCCGAATCTGAAAATGATGCTCTTCGCCGCCAGCTTGCCGCTGGTACTCGCCGGATGTATGTCCACGCAAAATGTCCCGTGTCCGGTACCGGCACAACCACAGCAGCCAGCGGCCTGGTCAATGGAGCCGCCGTCGAACTCGCTACAGATTCTCGACGAAACATTCTCGACATCCGCGCCGGCATCATCCGCGACCGGGAAAAGCTGAAGTATTTGCAGGACTACGTGCGCACCCAGTGTTTGAAATAGCCAGGTGGGCAGCAGTAAAATGCATTCACCTACACTTTAAGGGGGTTAATATGTCTCTTGCCAAACAAATGCGCCTTGCTGAACTGAAGGCCAAAGAAAAAGAATATCTTAACAACCGTGCAGACCGCCATTTTGCGATGCTGCCTTCACTGGCCATGGATCACCTCAATAAAGCTCGCAATTATTTCAGCGATAAAGGCTTCTCGGTTACTGAGCATCGCGAGGGTTTCGATGCGACTTATCATGGGCTGGTTGTAAAAGCATCATTGTCGGGGCTTGATCCACGAACTTTTATAGCTGATTTTCTCATAAATTTTGAGATTAATAAGCGTGAATGGTCTGTTGGCGTTGTTCTTACGTCACAGACAATTCCAAACTATTGCGGTAGCACCGAGGCAGACCGACAAATTGCGTGGTATGAAAATGTATTGTTGCCAAAACTTGCGTCAATGGGGAATTCTGATATTGATGGCTCATGCAGGTATTTTGTGTTCAATAACATACCACCCATTGAGCACAAAAAAGCCGATGATTTTGATCAGGCTCTGAGTCTGATATTCGATTAAACCTCGTTTTATTACATACCCTAAAAAGCCTCATCAACTGGTGAGGCTTTTTATTGTGAGGGTGTTAATGCAGGAAAAAACTTTCATTTGCATCGCCAGCGGCCCCTCACTGAACGCCAGTGACTGCCGCCTGGCGACAGCATCCGGACATCCTGTCATCGTCGTTAACTCCTGCATCAGCCTCGCTCCGGATTGCGATCATCTTTTTGCCGCCGACTGCAGCTGGTGGGACAAATATCACAGCACGCTGAAGACCCGGGCTCAGTGCTGGACGGTAAGCGGCCGGGCGCACCTGCGCTACGGCGTGAACCTGTTCCGGCCGCCCGATAACGACTCCTTCAACTCTGGCCAGCGTGCCATACAGCTGGCGGCACATCTCGGTGCTGAGCGGATCATTCTGCTGGGCTACGACTGCTCGCTGGCAAACGGCACCCACTGGCACGGTGAACACCCGGACGGTCTGAAGAATCCAGACGGCGAAAGCATCCGGCGCTGGCAAAGTGAATTTCAGCGTCTGGCCAGCAGCCTCCCATCTGTCAGCATCATCAACTGCTCGCGCCGAACGTCCCTGACCTGTTTCCCGCGCGCGGCACCCGAAGAGGTTTTATGACGCAGTATAATTTTCAGGGCATGCTGGGCCTGGGCGACTCCATCTACCAGCGCCCGTTCCTGCGCCAATTCCCCGGCGCTTACGTGCGCACCTGCTGGCCGGAGCTGTATAGGGGCCTCGATATAAAGTGCGTGCGCAGCGGAACACATCTCCGCACACAGGAAAAACACGAGCTCCGCACCCGGTACGCATATCACCCGGCCCCGCGCGGCGGCGTAATAAAGCGCATTGGCTACGGTCCGAACGACCTTGCCAGTGGTGGCATTATCCCGGCATTCCGGCGTCAGTTTGGCGTCAGCGGCCCGCTGCTGTTCGACCTGCCGCAGTTTAATGACCTGCATCCGCGCGTACCGGTTGATAAACCCGTCGCCATTATCCGGCCGGCCACCCTGCGCACGGAGT
>NZ_VWUO01000020.1:0-68326 GCF_008631595.1 Pantoea sp. F_5 | reverse complement strand
AATCACTTTTGGGCCAAAGGGTACTGCGTGGATACAGTGGGCGTGAATGCTGAAATGATCCGTAAATATGTAAAATATCAAGAGAAGCATGAAGTTGAAGATAAACAACTGTCGCTTCATGAGGTGTGAAGAGAGGGCTCTAAGAGTCCGAACTTAGTACGCCCCTATGGGGCGGAAAACAAAGCCGCCTTCTATGAAGGCGGATTTTTACTGTGCTGGTTTTACCACTCCTGCCTTTCACTTCGAATCGATCTCCGATGGCTTCTGCTGTCCACAGCCAATAACCAGCCATAGCCGTTAATGCCGCAAGGCATACAGGTTTCGAGAACAAATAAGAAAAAGGGGTGCAGAAAGAGGGAAGTGAGCCTCTCAGCCGCTGGCTGAAAGGCGCTGAATCAGGGTTAGCCGCGCCAGATCAGATTCTGGCAGCGACGATCGGCAGGCTTATGGCCCAGCAGCTTTTCAATCAACATCAGACGCAGTGTGAACGGGGAACGCGTCAGCAGGCACAGCCAGGATTTCATCTCCGTGGTTGTTTTCTTTTCAGCCTGGAAGCATTTGCTGCAATCTAAGCAACATTTCAGGGTGCTCATAGAATCACCTCCCAATCATTGTCGACGCGGTAGTCAGCAGCCTGCGGTGAGAAACGTCATCACACCTGCGCAACAGCGGATCAATCAGGATCCCGCTTTTTGCTGCTTACATTATCAACAAATATAGCACTGGCTATATTGTTTAGCCACGCCTAATGACGAAAAATTTGAGCTTCTTTGCGGCTGGTTTACAATGAGCGCAGCTAAATCCGTATAGCAGTGTCGGTACGGGAAATAATAATGAGGAAGCTGAATGAGTCGTCGTGCTAAAAGCGTGGTTTCTGCGCCAAAAGGACCACTGAAAGATATTGAAGAGCATGTCGAAGGTTTTCGGCAGGTGCGTGAAGCGCATCGTCGGGAATTAATTGATGACTACGTTGAGTTAATCTCTGATTTGATTGGTGAATTTGGCGAAGCGCGTCAGGTCGATATGGCGGCCCGTCTGGGCGTTTCGCAACCTACCGTAGCGAAAATGCTGAAGCGGCTTGGCAGTGCCGGGCTGGTTGAGCAGGTGCCTTACCGGGGGGTCTTCCTGACCGGTGAAGGTGAGAAGCTGGCAGAGGAGAGCCGCGCCCGCCATCATATTGTTGAAAGTTTTCTGCTGGCGTTAGGCATCAGTCCCGAAACGGCCCGACGCGATTCAGAAGGTATTGAGCATCACGTCAGTGATGAAACGCTGGCTGTCTTTAAGAAGTTCTCCGAAACCCGTTAACGCTAAGGCGTACCCTCACCATGCCTCAACTGCTTCGATCTTTTTTGCATGACTCTATTTTGCATTTATTAATCGTGATTGGCGTAGTTCTGGCATTTCTGGCGGATTTCCGCTGGCCCGATCTGCCCGGTGCCGTAGACTGGCATACCATTATCACGCTCACCGGGTTGTTAATCCTGACCAAGGGGCTGGAAACCAGTGGCTACTTTGACGTGCTGGGAGGACGGCTGATTGCGCGTTTCCGGCATGAACGGGCACTGGCACTCTTTATGGTGTTGGCTGCGGCGCTGCTCTCAACCTTTCTGACCAACGATGTGGCGCTGTTCATTCTGGTGCCGCTGACGCTGACGCTGCGTAAGTTCTCCCGTTTACCGATCTCGCGACTGATTATTTTTGAGGCGCTGGCGGTTAATGCCGGATCGCTGCTGACGCCGGTTGGCAATCCGCAAAACATTCTGTTGTGGAGCCACGGCAAGCTGAGCGTGGTGGCGTTTATCGTGCAGATGCTGCCTCTGGCCGCGTGGCTGCTGCTGAGTCTGATGCTATTAACCTGGTTCAGCTTTTCAAAGCGGTCGATTGATAAGCATGACAACCCGGAACAGCCGAAGTGGCAGAAGCCGCTGTTTATCGTCAGCGTCGTGTTGTACCTGCTGTTTATCGCCGGTCTTGAGCTGGAGATCACCGGCTGGATACTGCTGCTAATCCTCGCCACTTTCCTGGTGATGGCACGTCCTGTGCTGCTGCGCATCGACTGGAGCCTGCTGACGGTGTTTATCGCCATGTTTATTGACGTCTTCCTGCTGACGCGTCTGCCGGTGATGCAGGCGCACTTCGAGGCGGTGGCGCATTTTGGCCAGGGACAGCTCTATCTGCTGGCGATTGGTCTGTCTCAGGTGATCAGTAACGTCCCGGCGACGATTCTGCTGCTGCAAAAAGTTCCGCCCACGGATGTGCTCGCCTGGGCCGTCAACATTGGCGGGTTCGGTCTGCTGCCAGGTTCTCTTGCTAACCTGATTGCCCTGCGCATGGCGAAAGACAAAGCTGTCTGGTGGCAATTCCATCTCTTTTCCCTTCCTCTGCTGGCCTGGTCGATGGCCAGCGGCTGGCTGCTGTTGCAGTTACTCCATTAGCCCTGACGCCTCCTGCTACGCTCAACAAGTGGCAGGATGTGCGCCATTCCTCAAGTTTCGTAAAGTTGCACTGGATTTTGTCAATTTCCGAGATAAGGTTAACAGGACCTTTATGCCCGGAATCAGGGCCTTAGCCAGTGATGGGAACTATGAGCGAGAATAATCAACGCGATCAACACCAGCAGGACGCAGATAACGCGGCGGATAAAAGCCGTCAGTCAGAGGAAAATCAGGACAACGACCAGCAGCCTGAGCGCAAACGCCCCGGTAAAAAGCCGCTGATTATTCTGGCGGTGGTGGTGGTGATTATGCTGATTGTCGGCTTCTGGTTCTGGTTCTCTACCCGCAATATTGAAACCACGGATGACGCTTTCACCGAAGGCGATGCCGTTACCATTGCGCCTAAAGCGTCCGGCTATGTCGTGAAGCTGCTGGTAAGAGATAACCAGCGGGTGAAGAAGGGCGATCTGCTGGTGGAAATCGATCCCAGCGACAATCGGGCTCAGCGCGAACAGGCTAATGCGCAGCTCGGTTTAGCGATTGCACAGCTGCATCAGGCGCAGGCACAGCTGGCACTGTCAAAAGTACAGTATCCGGCACAGCGCGATCAGGCGCTGGCGGACCAGGCGAAAGCAGAAGCGAACCTGCTGAATGCGCAGGCGGATTATCGTCGCCAGCGTGGCGTCGACCCGCGTGCGACCAGTCAGCGTAATATTGACAGTGCGTCCGCGCAGTTACGTTCGGCGCAGGCGCAGTTACAAAGCGCGAAAGCTCAGGTTGAAGTTGCCTCACAGGTTGCCCTGCAGATTCGTCAGCAGGAAACCAATGTTGAAGCGCGTCAGCAACAGGTTGAGCAGGCTAAAGCACAGTTAAGCACGGCCGATCTGAATCTCTCCTATACCCAGGTTCGTGCGCCTTATGACGGGTTTATCACCAGGCGTAACGTTCAGCTGGGCACTTTGGTGCAGGCCGGTACCTCACTGTTCTCGCTGGTCTCACCTGAGATCTGGGTCACGGCGAACTTCAAAGAGTCTCAGTTGCAACGTATGAATCCGGGCGACAAAGTGGAAATCAGCGTTGATGCCTGGCCGGATATGAAGCTTGAAGGGCATGTTGACAGTATTCAGATGGGCTCCGGTTCGCGCTTCTCAACCTTCCCGTCAGAGAACGCCACCGGTAACTATGTGAAAATCGTTCAGCGCGTGCCGGTGAAAATCGTTATCGATAAGGGCCTTGATCCAAACCATCCGCTGCCGCTGGGTCTCTCGGTTGAACCGAAGGTAACCGTGGAATGAGTACGGCGCAGAGCTGGAAACCCGCCAGTAATCCGTGGTTAGTGGCGATCACGGTAACGCTGGCGGTGTTTATGGAGATCCTCGACACCACCATCGTTAACGTGGCGCTGCCGCACATCGCCGGTTCGCTCTCTTCCAGTTACGATGAGTCAACCTGGGTGCTGACCTCCTATCTGGTGGCGAACGGTATCGTGCTGCCTATCTCTGCGTTCTTCAGCCGGCTGTTTGGCCGCAAACAGTTTTTCCTGATTTGCATCGTGATGTTTACCATCTGCTCGTTCCTGTGCGGCATTGCCACGGAACTCTGGCAGATCATTCTGTTCCGCGTGCTGCAGGGCTTTTTCGGCGGCGGATTACAGCCGGTTCAGCAGTCTGTGTTGCTCGACTACTTTAAAGCGGAAGATCGCGGCAAGGCCTTTGGTCTCTCCTCCATCGCTATTATTGTCGCGCCGGTGATTGGCCCGACATTAGGTGGCTGGATTACCGATAACTACAGCTGGCGCTGGGTCTTCTTTATCAACATTCCGGTCGGCGTGCTGACCGTGCTGGCAATTTATCAGCTGCTGGAAGATCCACCTTGGGAGCGTAAATGGGCCAAAGGGAAGCTGAAGATCGATTATATCGGTATCAGCCTGATTACCTTAGGGCTGGGTTGCCTGCAGGTGATGCTGGATCGTGGAGAAGATGAGGACTGGTTCGCTTCGCACTTTATCGTGCTGTTCGCAGTTCTTGCGCTGGTCGGTATCGTCGGGGCCATCTACTGGCTGATGTATGCCCGTAAGCCAGTGGTCGATATTCTGGTGATGAAAGACCGCAACTTCTGGGTGGCTGGCCTGCTAATGGCAGGGATGGCGATGATTCTCTATGGCAGCTCCGTAGTATTGCCACAGCTGGCGCAGCAGGATCTGGGTTACACCGCCACCTGGTCAGGGCTGGTGCTGTCGCCCGGCGCAGTGCTGATTGTATTGACGATTCCGCTGGTGCTGAAACTGATGCCGATTGTACAGACGCGATACATCATCGCTTTTGGCTTCAGCTGTCTGGCTGTGGCGTTTCTCTACTCCTCCACCTTAACGCCCAATGTCGATTTCAAAACATTGGTGTTGATGCGCAGCGCACAGTCGATCGGGCTGGGCTTCCTGTTTGTCCCGCTCACGACTATCGCCTTTGTCACCATTCCACAGCGACTCAATGCTGATGCCTCGGCGCTGTTTACCATGTTCCGTAACGTGGCGGGATCGATCGGGATCTCGCTGTCGACCGCGGCCATTACTGAGCGTGAACAGGTACGCTCGGCGCATATGGTGCATAACATGACGCCGCTGAACGAGCCGTTCAACATTACGCTTCAGCACTGGGCGCAGGCGATACGTGATTTTACCTCGGCGGTGGGTGATCCCGTTACGCTGGCAACCGGACAGCTCTATCAGGAGATGATTGCGCAGTCGCGCATCCTCGCTTACATCGATGTCTTCTCAGGCCTGAGTATTGTCGCCCTGATTTTGATTCCATTTTGCTGGCTGCTGTCGCCGATTAAGAGCGAAGGCAGTGCAGGAGCACACTAACATGAAGGTTTATTTCTCTCATCGCCTGAAACCCCTGAGTTTACTGCTGGCCCTCGGGCTGGCAGGCTGCGCCGTCGGACCTGACTATCAGGCACCGAAACCCGCCGTGCCAGGCAGCTACAACACGCTGGATTCGCAGGAAGCGTCAAAACCACAAACTGCCGCGATTAATTCCCGCTGGTGGCGCAGCTTCAACGATCCGCAGCTCGACAGCCTGATTGAACGGGCGATCGCGGGCAACCTTAGCCTGCAGCAGACGGTGCTGCGCATTGCCGGGGCGCGTGAACAGCTGACGCAGGCGCAGGGGAGTCTGTTTCCCAGTCTGAACGGCTCGGCCAAAGTGACGCGTCAGCAGCTCGGACTTAAAGGCTTACTGGAATCCAATGGCGCTACCGATCAGCTCGACAGTAACGTAGCCAGCCAGCTCAATGGTCTGACTCAGCCGGTTAACCTCTATCAGGGCAGCTTTGATGCCAGCTGGGAACTCGATCTGTGGGGCAAAGTGCGCCGTCAGGTTGAGGCCGCCAATGCCCAGCAGCAGGTGGCGATTGAGCAGCGCAACGATGCGCTGGTCTCGCTGGAAGCCGAAGTGGCGCGAGCCTGGCTGCAGCTGCGTGGCGCGCAGAGCACCATTCAGACGCTACAGCAGCAGATTGAGGTGGCGCAGCAGACCACCGAGCTGACCCAAAGTCAGCAGCAGAATGGTCTGGCACCGCTGACCGATGTAGAAAATGCCCGAGCCCAGCTCAGTACGCTGCAGGCGCAACTGCCGCAGTATCAGTCGCAGGCGCGACAGGCGATGAATGGGCTGGCGGTGCTGCTTGGTAAAACGCCGGGTGCGCTGGATGCTGAACTCAGTACGCCAAAAGCGTTACCGCCGCTACCGCAGTTTGTCCCGGTGGGTATCCCCTCTACGCTGGCACGTCGTCGTCCTGATATTCGTCAGGCTGAAGCGACGCTTCATGCTCAAACCGCAGAGATTGGCGTGTCAGTGGCGCAGCTTTTCCCGAGCCTGTCCCTGACGGGTCAGCTGGGCGTGCGCAATACCGACGTTAGCTATCTGGATAACTGGAGCAGCCATTTCTACAGTTATGGTCCGTCGTTGTCGATTCCGATCTTCCAGGGTGGACAGCTGGTGTCGAGCGTGAAACTTGCCCGGGCGCAGCAGGCCAGCGCCGCGCTGGATTATCGTCAGACGGTGCTGACGGCGTTGCAGGATGTGGAGAATGCGCTGGTCAGCTATCGCGCCGATCAGCAGCGTGTTACCGCGCTGGATGAGACGACCGGTGCTCTTCAGCGCGCCTTTGATCTCGCCAGCGACAGTTACCGGCAGGGGCTTTCAACCTTCCTCGAGGTGCTGGATGCACAGCGTCAGCTGGCACAGGCGCAGGAGCAGGCGACACAGGCGCGGATGCAGAGCGCGCTTGATTTAGTCGCGCTCTATAAAGCACTGGGCGGCGGCTGGGAAACCTATCAGAACGTTGAGATGCCGAAATATCCGGTATTTGGTCCGGCCACCCAGGCAAATTAGTCCTCTGGCGGTCGCTGTCTCAGTGCAGTAACCGCCCTTAATTTTTCTCCCTGTCAGCCGTACGTCAGATGCTGACAGCCTCGCCTGGCTATACATGATTATCTAACCTGTTGAATAACGGGGTATCTCACCGCCGCTGTGCCCGACACAGGTAGCAGAAAATAAACGCGTGATAAACACAGGGTTATTATCAGCAGCTGTGAAGTGACGTTATTTTTACGTTGCTGCTCTATTCTGATTCAGCTCTTTGAGCTTCATCACCTTTCTGAATTTATTTCCTGGGCGGATTTTTTAAGTTGCCTCATGTCCGGGCAAGTAAGCCGGACGCAACTAAACCTCCGCCTTCGTCAGCCAGAACTGTTATTGCGTCGCTGAGGGGACTGCGAATAATCTGACTCTGTTGCTAAACGCAGCGGCAAAAAAAGGTTAACAGATGGCAACAGGCATTTTTAAAAATTCACCAGGGCGGTAATTATTTTGCGCTATTTAACGGCCTGGAGGGGGATTTTTAAGCATAAACTGTAAGCTGGTGTGACTGAGATCGCGATCAGAGCACGTTTTTAATCTGCTATCGCCAGGTGCGCCACCGTAAATAATGATGCTATGAAAACCCACTTCGTGGATAAGGTAAACGGTCAGCTTTCGGTATAAAGCCTCTGAAATCGTTTTCAACAATGCAACCTGAGCACGATTTGTTGTTAATTCAGCGTTAATAAAACGTCAGGCACTGCCGATTTTAATAGTGCTCTTTTGTCTGAATTAATACTTAAGAATTATCTGGAGCGTAAAAATAATTTATTTTTTTATTTGAATTAGGTAATCTTGGCGCTACAGTTTTATTAACCCCCCTTAATCAAGGACATTGTGATGAGTGACGCATTTAAAGTACTGAACAATATTCGCACATTACGTGCCCAGGCTCGTGAACTGCCACTGAGCGATCTTGAAGAGATCCTGGAAAAATTAACCGTTGTTGTTACTGAGCGCCGTGAAGAAGCAGAAGCGGAAGAGACGCAGAATCGCGAAAAAGAAGAAAAGCTGTCTAAATATCGCGAAATGCTGCTGGCTGACGGCATCGATCCTAATGAATTATTAGGTGCGCTGGAAAGCGGAAAAAAACGTACCAAGCGTGCGCCGCGTCCGGCTAAATATTCTTACACCGACGAAAACGGTGAGCAGAAATCATGGACAGGTCAGGGCCGCACCCCGGCAGCGATTAAAAAAGCGCTGGATTCCGGTAAAAGCCTGGACAGTTTCCTGATCGATTGATCAACACAATCCTTGTAAGTGGGAGCCGGGGGGCCATTATGGTCCTCCGGCTTTTTTTTATTTCTGTCGGGATATCAATCACCCCGCCAGGAATCCGCGCCTGACGCTGGCGTGCGCTGCGTCACATCTGGCATAATAGCCGCCGTTTTTTCATCCATTCTCTTCACAAAGGTCAATGCCGTGTTAGTTAGCAGCAATATCACCATGCAGTTTGGCAGCAAGCCACTGTTCGAAAATATCTCCGTTAAATTTGGCGGCGGTAATCGTTACGGTTTAATCGGTGCGAACGGCAGCGGAAAATCCACCTTCATGAAGATTTTGGGTGGCGATCTGGTGCCTTCAGGCGGCAACGTCTCTTACGATCCTAACGAGCGCATTGGTAAGTTGCGTCAGGATCAGTTCGCCTTTGAACAATTCAGCGTGCTGGACACCGTTATCATGGGTCACCATGAATTATGGGAAGTAAAGCAGGAGCGCGACCGCATTTATTCTTTGCCAGAAATGAGCGAAGAAGAGGGGTATAAAGTCGGCGATCTTGAAGCACTTTACGGTGAAATGGATGGCTATAGCGCCGAGTCGCGTGCCGGTGAATTATTACTCGGCGTCGGCATTCCGGTTGAACAGCATTATGGCCCGATGAGCGAAATCGCCCCTGGCTTTAAATTACGTGTGCTGCTGGCGCAGGCGCTGTTTTCTAATCCGGATATTTTGTTACTCGACGAGCCGACGAACAACCTGGACATCGATACAATTCGCTGGCTGGAGCAGGTGCTGAACGAGCGTGACAGCACCATGATTATCATTTCGCATGACCGTCACTTCCTTAATATGGTTTGCACCCACATGGCCGATTTGGATTATGGCGAGCTGCGGGTTTATTCCGGTAATTATGACGAATATATGACCGCGGCAACGCAGGCACGTGAACGTCTGTTATCTGATAATGCCAGGAAGAAAGCGCAGATAGCTGACTTACAATCTTTCGTCAGTCGTTTTAGCGCCAACGCCTCTAAATCACGCCAGGCGACATCACGCGCTAAGCAGATGGATAAAATTAAACTGGATGAAGTGAAAGCATCCAGTCGTCAGAACCCATTTATCCGCTTTGAGCAGGACAAGAAACTGTTCCGTAATGCGCTGGAAGTTGAAGGATTAACCAAAGGATTTGATAACGGTCCGCTGTTTAAGAATTTAAATCTGCTGCTGGAAGTGGGTGAGAAGCTGGCGGTAATTGGTGCCAACGGTATTGGTAAGTCAACGCTGCTGAAAACGCTGGTGGGTCAGCTTACGCCAGATAATGGCACGGTTAAATGGTCAGAGAATGCGCGTATTGGTTATTACGCTCAGGATCACGCCGATGATTTTGCCAATGATCTGACAGTATTTGACTGGATGAGTCAGTGGAAACAGCCGGGCGATGATGAGCAGACCATTCGCGGTATTCTCGGTCGTCTGCTGTTTTCGCAGGATGATATTAAGAAGCCAGCCAAAGTGCTTTCCGGTGGTGAGAAGGGTCGTATGCTGTTCGGTAAGCTGATGATGGAAAAACCGAACATTCTGATTATGGATGAGCCGACCAACCACCTCGATATGGAGTCGATTGAATCGCTCAATATGGCGCTGGAGATGTATGAAGGCACACTGGTGTTTGTTTCGCATGACCGCGAGTTTGTCAGCTCGCTGGCAACCCGTGTGATTGAGTTGAAAGCAGACGAGGTGGTGGACTTCACCGGTAATTACGAAGATTATCTGCGAAGTCAGGGTATTGTCTGATAAAAACCGGGGTGGCGCAGGCCACCCCGGTTTTTTTGCCCTGTGGTGCTGAGCGCCCATTGATAGATTAAGCGACTTTCCGATCTGACCGTGTTCCCTAAGCAGGTAAAACGCCACCACTGTACGGGCTTCAGGGAGCATACGCCTTTCGCAAAGACGCAAAAGACGCCATCCATGGCATGCTCAGCGCGGGCCATCCCTGGCCCGCTATGCTTTGCTACAGGCGTATGCTCCCTTCGCTTTAAGTTTTGAGTTGTCTGTAAGTGGATTGAGCGTGGGATTGGGGAGTGTGCTCGACGTAGGCCCCCATAGCTATGACTTCTGACAAAACCTGCTCGGGAATTATCTGACAGCAACGCAAATGTTCAAGGCGCAGGGAACGCGGTCAGAGGAGGAAAGCGTCCCTCGACTGGGACAAAAACGCCGGGAGCGTTTTTGAACAACGCAAAGCGTTGGCCCGTTTACGGGCGCACCTCAGGGATGAGGTGCGTAATCGCGCGGGCAGAGTGTCCAGGGATGGTTTAAGCGACTTTCCGATCTGACCGTGTTTCCGAAGCGGGTAAGATCTCATCACTGTGCTCAAAAATCAGATGTTTTGCTATCCTCACCGCCACACACTTCACAGTGCGCGTCCTGCGCGACGTTCATGCTGCGGAATTCCGCGCTCATCGCATCGTACATCAGCAACCGGCTGGTGGCGGGCGTGCCGAATGCGGTCAGCACTTTAATGGCTTCCATCGCCTGCATTGCGCCAATCACGCCGACCAGCGGAGCCATGACGCCCGCTTCCACACAGCTCAGGGTCTGTTCACCAAACAGGCGGCTGATGCAGCGATAGCAGGGCGTGCCGGGCTGCCAGTTGAATACGCTGATCTGACCTTCCATCCGAATCGCAGCGCCTGAGACCAGTGGTATCCGCTGCTGACGACAGAGCCGGTTAAGCTGCTCACGCACCGCGACATTATCGGTGCAGTCCAGCACCACCTGCTGTTGGGCGATTAGCGCCAGCAGCGCTGCATCGTCAAGCTGTCCGTTGACCGCATGCAACTGGCAGTGCGGATTGATGGCGGCCAGGCTGTGTGCGGCGGAGTCTACTTTGGCGCGGCCAATATCCGCGTCATGGTGCAGAATCTGCCGTTGCAGGTTGGAGTGCGACACGGTATCGAAGTCAAGCAGCGTCAGGCTGCCGACGCCGGCAGAAGCAAGGTAGGGCGCAGCGGCACAGCCAAGCCCGCCCAGCCCGACAACCAGCGCGCGACTGGCTTTCAGCCGCTCCTGACCATCAAAATCAAAGCCGCGCAGAACGATCTGCCGGTTGTAGCGCAGCATCTCCTCATCACTTAATTCAGGCAGCATTTACGCCTCCAGCAGGGCGTTAAACGGTTCCACCTCAACCCATTCACCAGCTTCTACGTTACCGCGATCCCGTTCCAGCACAATAAAGCAGTTCGCCTGGGCAAAAGAGCTGAAGACGTGCGAACCCTGCATCCCGGTGGTCTCCACCTCCAGTTCACCCTGTGCGTTCTGGCGCAGGATGCCGCGCTGGAAGTCGAGGCGACCCGGTGACTTTTTCAGGCGCGAGGCGCAGCGCACTTTCTGACGGGGTGGCAAGGCGGATTTCTGCTGGCCGGTGAGGGTGGCAAGCAGCGGCTGCACCAGCTGATAGAAAGTGACCGCGGCGGAGACCGGATTGCCCGGCAGGCCACAGAACCAGCTGCTGTTAAGGCGGCCAAAAGCAAATGGCTTGCCGGGTTTGATCGCCAGCTTCCAGAAGCTGATTGCACCAAGCTCTTCCAGCATGCTTTTGGTGAAGTCCGCTTCACCCACCGAGACACCGCCGGTACTGATTACCACATCAGCCTGCCGATCTGCCTCTTCAAAGGCTGCGCGAAGGGCGACGGGATCATCTTTGATGATGCCAAGATCGATGACCTCACAGCCGAGCTTATGCAGCATCAGCGAGACGGCAAACCGGTTGGTGTCGTAAATCTGTCCATCTGCCAGCGGCTCGCCAACCGGCTGAAGTTCATCACCGGTTGAGAAGATCGCGACCCGAAGTTTTCGCAGTACGCGGACCTGGGCGATGCCCAGCGAGGCGAGCAGCGGCAGCTCGGCAGCACCCAGGCGCGTACCGGCTTGCAGCACCACATGGCCGGGCTGAATATCATCACCGGTCAGGCGAATATTCTGTCCCTGACGCACCGGCGCGGTAATCACAATCGCCTCGCCCTGAGTTTCGGTCTGCTCCTGCATTACTACCGCTTCACAGCCAGCGGGTACCGGCGCACCGGTCATGATGCGAATCACGCTGCCCTGAGGCCACTCACCGCTGAACGGTGCGCCAGCAAAGGCCTTGCCTGCTACCGGAAGCGGCTGTCCGCTGCTAACATCGGCCAGCCTGACGGCGTACCCGTCCATCGCGGCGTTATCAAAGGGCGGCACGGCAATCGGTGAGGTGACTACGGTTGCGGTGATGCGCCCGACCGCCTCGGCCAGCGGCACACTCAGCGAGTCGGTGACGGGCGTCAGCTGTGACAGCATTTTTTGTTGCGCCTCCTCAAGGGAGATCAAACCTGCAGTAAAACTTTCCATGAACGGTCCAGCCTGGTTATGTCAGATGCTGCCTATTATGGTGGGAATTGGTCGCTGAGTCACATCGGTGTCGTTCTGACTTGCCGGAGGTTGTGGCCAAAGTGAAATATGGCGGTAAGAAAAGGTTATAACCACAGGAACAGTTTCCCCTTTACAACCCTTAGCAGGCTTTCTATAGTCAAAAATCACCAAAAATGGATGAAAACCATTTTAAATCAGTGTTTTTCGTCCTGATGCAACCACAGGGTAAAGCGTTATGGTTAATGCAGTGATCGCCATTCACGGCGGCGCAGGTGCGATTTCGCGCGCAGCAATGAGCGCTGAAAAGGAACAACGCTATCGTCAGGCGCTCCACGATATTGTCACCCAGGGTCAGCAGATACTGGCGCAGGGCGGCAGTGCACTCGATGCAGTAACTGAGGCGGTGCGACTGCTGGAAGAGTGTCCGTTGTTTAACGCGGGCAAAGGCGCGGTCTTCACCCATCAGGGTACCCATGAACTTGATGCCTGCATTATGGATGGCCGCACGCTGGATGTCGGCGCGGTCGCAGGCGTAACGCGATTACGTAATCCGGTCCTGGCAGCACGTGCCGTGCTGGAAAAAAGCGAGCATGTGCTGTTTATCGGGGAAGGCGCAGAGCAGTTTGCCGTGGCGCAGGGACTGGAAACGGTCGATCCTGATTTCTTCTCTACGCCGGAACGCCGGGAACAGTTGCAGCGCGCGCTCAACAGCGATACCGCGGTGCTTGACCATGATGGTGCCGCCCACAGCGACGACCCGCTCGACCCGGACCGTAAGTTTGGCACAGTCGGTGCGGTCGCGCTGGATCTGGCGGGCAACCTGGCTGCTGCTACCTCGACGGGCGGCATGACCAATAAGCAGGCCGGACGCGTCGGCGATTCGCCGCTGCCGGGCGCGGGCTGCTATGCCAGCAACGACAGTGTGGCGGTCTCCTGTACCGGTACCGGTGAAGTCTTTATGCGGACGCTGGCGGCCTACGATGTGGCCGCGCAGATGCGTTACGCCGGACGCTCGTTGCAGCAGGCGAGTGTAAACGTTATTCATGACAGCGTGCTGGAACTGGGCGGCAGTGGCGGCTTAATCGCTGTCGATCGCGCAGGCAACGTGGCGCTGCCGTTCAACAGCGAAGGCATGTACCGGGGCGTTGCGCGGGTCGGCGAGGCGGCTGACGTCGCTATCTATCGCGAAAGTTAAGGATACAGAAATGAGCGACAGGCAAACGTTACCGCCGCTGGCTCCTGATCAGGTGCTGGCGGTGCGCGATCTCAGTGTGCGTTTTCAGCACGAAGCCACCGTCACAGACGCGGTGCGTCATTTGTCACTCGATCTGTTTCGCGGCGAAACGCTGGCGCTGGTAGGAGAGTCAGGTTCAGGCAAATCGGTCACCTCGCTGGCGCTGATGCGGCTGATTGAGCAGGCTGGCGGCAGGGTGAGCGGTGAAGTGCAATTACGTCGTCGAAATGGCGAGGTGCTGGATCTGATGCGCGCCTCAAAAAGTCAGATGCGTCGGGTGCGTGGCGCGGATATGGCGATGATCTTTCAGGAGCCGATGACCTCGCTGAATCCGGTCTTCTCCGTGGGCGAGCAGATTGCTGAATCCATCCGTCTTCATCAGGGGCTGAGCCATGCCGCGGCACTGGCAGAGGCGCGCCGGATGCTGGATCTGGTACGCATCCCCGATGCGCACAATGTCCTGTCTCGTTTTCCGCATCAGCTCTCAGGCGGAATGCGTCAGCGCGTGATGATTGCGATGGCGCTCTGCTGCAAACCGGCGCTGCTGATTGCCGATGAGCCGACCACCGCGCTCGACGTCACCATTCAGGCGCAGATTCTGCAACTCATCCGCGTGCTGCAAAAAGAGATGCAGATGGGGGTGATTTTTATCACGCACGATATGGGCGTAGTCGCCGAAATGGCCGATCGCGTTCAGGTCATGTATCGCGGCGATGTGGTGGAGAATGCGCCGGTCGCCGAACTGTTCAGCGCACCGCAGCAGCCCTACACCCAGGCGCTGCTGGCCGCGGTGCCCAGACTCGGCTCGATGCAGGGCCAACCCCTGCCGGCCAGGTTTCCGCTGCTGCACAGTGATGCCGTTGATGACGTGCCGCAGGATACGGTTCGCCGTCTGCAGCCACCCATTCTGCAGGTACGCGACCTGGTCACCCGCTTCGATATTCGCGGCGGCCTGCTGAATCGCGTTAAAAGCCGGGTTCACGCCGTCGAAAAAGTCAGTTTCGATCTCTATGCTGGTGAGACTCTGGCACTGGTGGGGGAGTCCGGCTGTGGTAAATCGACCACCGGACGCTCGCTGCTGAAGCTGGTTGCCAGCCAGGGTGGCACGCTAACGTTTGACGGACAGCGCATTGACCATCTTTCAGGTGCTGCGCTCGCCCATCTGCGGCGCGATATTCAGTTTATTTTTCAGGATCCTTACGCTTCGCTTGATCCCCGGCTGACGGTTGGCTTCTCGATTATGGAGCCGCTGCTGGTCCACAAAGCGATGCCGCGTCGCGAGGCAGAGCAGCGTGTCGCCTGGTTACTGGATAAAGTTGGTCTGCTGCCGGAGCATGCTCAGCGCTATCCGCATGAATTTTCCGGCGGGCAGCGCCAGCGCATCTGTATTGCCCGCGCGCTGGCGCTGAATCCGAAGGTTATCATCGCCGATGAGTCTGTCTCGGCGCTGGATGTGTCGATTCAGGCGCAGATCATCAATCTGATGCTCGACCTGCAGCGCGAGTTTGGCATCGCCTTTCTGTTTATTTCTCACGATATGGCGGTGGTGGAGCGTATCAGCCACCGCGTGGCAGTAATGTATCTCGGTCAGATTGTTGAGATAGGGCCGCGTCAGGCAGTGTTTGAACAGCCTCAGCATCCCTACACCCGAAAACTCATGGCCGCGGTCCCGGTAGCCGATCCGGCACACCGGCGTCGTGAACGCGCCTTACTGGTCGATGAGATCCCCAGCCCGATTCATGCGTTAGGGGATGAACCTGAAGTGGCCCCGCTGATGGAGGTGGCTCCGGGCCATTTCGTCGCCCGCCACATTATCAGCGCGACCTGAACAGTGAAGATGTCGCTCCGGCGACCAACCCGACAGGGATTACAGGAGAACAAGATGCAGATTACGATGCGTAAAGGGTTACTGGCGGCTGGCGTGTTAAGCAGCGCAATGACATTGCCCGCCTGGGCAGCACAGGATGCGGTGATTGCCGTCGCGTCCAACTTCACCACGCTCGATCCTTATGATGCCAACGACACGCTGTCGCAGGCGGTGGCGAAATCTTTTTATCAGGGGCTGTTTGGCTTCGATAAGGATATGAAACTCACCAATGTGCTGGCGGAGAGCTACCAGGCCAGCGCCGACGGCCTGACCTACACGATTAAGCTGCGTTCCGGGGTTAAATTCCAGGATGGCACGGACTTCAATGCGGATGCGGTGAAGGTCAACCTCGACCGCGCCAGCAATCCGGATAACCATCTTAAGCGCTACAACCTGTTCAAACGCATCGCCAGCACCGAAGTCGTGGATCCGACGACGGTGAAAGTGACGCTGAAAGAGCCATTCTCTGCCTTTATTAATAATCTGGCCCATCCGGCGGCGGCGATGATTTCACCCACCGCGCTGAAAAAATATGGCAAAGAGATCGGTTTCCATCCGGTGGGCACCGGTCCGTTTGTGTTTGAAACCTGGAATCAGACCGACTTTGTGAAGGTGAAGAAGTGGGACGGCTACTGGAAACCGGGCTATCCGAAGCTGGACAGCATTACCTGGCGACCGGTGGTGGATAACAACACTCGCGCGGCCATGCTGCAGACCGGCGAAGCGAACCTTGCGTTCCCGGTGCCTTATGAGCAGGCGAAACGGCTGGAGAAGAACAACAAGCTCGATGTGGTGACCACGCCTTCCATTATGCAGCGTTACATCAGCCTGAACGTCACGCAGAAGCCGTTCGATAATCCGAAGGTGCGTGAAGCGCTGGAGTATGCCATCAATCGTCAGGCGCTGGCGAAAGTGGCCTTCGCCGGTTACGCCACGCCTGCGACCGGCATCGTGCCGCCCGCCATCGACTTTGCGCAGACCTATCCGGCTATCAGTTACGATCCCGCTAAAGCCAAAGCGCTGCTGAAAGAGGCGGGTTACCCCAACGGATTTGAAACCACACTCTGGTCGTCGCACAACCACAGCACCGCGCAGAAGGTACTGCAGTTCACTCAGCAGCAACTGGCGCAGATTGGCGTGAAGGTAAAAGTTACGGCGATGGATGCGGGTCAGCGTGCTGCAGAAGTCGAAGGTAAAGGCCAGAAAGAGAGCGGCGTGCGGATGTTCTACACCGGCTGGTCCGCCTCAACCGGTGAAGCCGACTGGGCGCTGACGCCACTGTTTGCCACCGCAGCCTGGCCACCGGCAATCTTCAACACCGCGTTTTACAGCAATCCGAAGGTCGATAAAGATCTGGCCGATGCGCTGAAAACCACCGACCGTGCTGAAAAAGCGCGTCTCTACAAAGAGGCGCAGGACACCATCTGGCAGGACCATCCGTGGATCCCGCTGGTGGTTGAACAACTGGTTTCAGCCAACAGCAAAAACCTGACTGGTTTTTATGTGATGCCCGATACCTCATTCAATTTTGATGAGGCCACGCTGAAGTAACGGAGCCGGCCAGCCCGTGTGGCTGGCCGCAACTGCAGGATGTTGCATGTTTAACTATTTTCTCAAGCGACTGTTTGGGCTGATCCCTACACTGCTGATCGTAGCGGTGCTGGTATTCCTGTTTGTTCACCTGCTGCCAGGGGACCCGGCACGCCTGATCGCCGGACCGGAAGCGGATGCCTCGGTGGTGGCGCTGGTGCGTCAGGAGCTGGGTCTCGATCTGCCGCTGCCACAGCAATTCTGGCATTTTATGCTGAATGCGCTGCAGGGTGATTTCGGTCAGTCGATGGTCTCAAAGCGGCCGGTTGCGGATGAGATTGCCTCACGCTTTATGCCGACACTGTGGTTAACGCTGGCCAGCATGATCTGGGCAGTGATTTTTGGCATGACCATCGGCATCGTTTCGGCTGTCTGGCGTAACCGCTGGCCCGATCGGCTGGGGATGACGCTGGCGGTGTCGGGCATTTCGTTTCCCGCCTTTGCGCTGGGGATGCTGCTGATGCAGGTCTTCTCGGTTGAGCTGGGCTGGCTGCCCACCGTCGGGGCTGAGAGCTGGAAGCATTACATTCTGCCCTCCATCACCTTAGGTGCAGCGGTCGCGGCGGTAATGGCGCGCTTTACCCGCGCCTCGTTCGTGGAGGTGATGCAGGAAGATTACATGCGCACCGCCAGAGCTAAAGGGGTACGCGAGTCGCTGGTGGTGGTGAAACATGGCTTGCGCAACGCGATGATCCCGGTAGTCACGATGATGGGGCTGCAGTTTGGTTTTCTGCTGGGCGGCTCAATCGTGGTCGAGGTGGTGTTTAACTGGCCGGGCCTGGGGCGTCTGCTGGTCGACTCCGTGGCGATGCGCGACTATCCGGTTATTCAGGCCGAAGTACTACTGTTTTCACTGGAGTTTATTCTGATCAATCTGTTTGTCGACATGCTTTATGCGGTGATTAACCCCGCTATTCGCTTTAAGGAGTCGCGATGAAAAACTGGCGACGTGAAGCGGCACTGAAAACGATGCCGCTGATCGCGGAGAACCGCGTGCGTACGCCGTGGTGTGAATTCTGGCGACGCTTCCGGCGTCAGCCGGTGGCGCTTCTGGCCGGGGCTTTTGTGCTGCTGCTGATTGTGCTGGCGGTGATCGCCCCGTGGATTGCGCCGTTCGACGCAGAGAACTACTTCGATTATGACCGGCTCAACGACGGTCCGTCGCTGATACATTACTTTGGCGTCGATTCGCTGGGTCGCGACATCTTCAGCCGGGTGCTGGTCGGCACGCGTATCTCTCTGATTGCCGGCTTTTTTTCGGTGGTCATTGGCGCAGTGATTGGCACGCTGTTTGGTCTGCTGGCCGGGTATTACGAAGGCTGGTGGGACCGTATCACCATGCGCATCTGTGATGTGCTGTTTGCCTTTCCCGGCATTCTGCTGGCAATTGCGGTAGTGGCGATTATGGGCAGTGGCATGAGCAACGTGATTGTGGCCGTCGCTATCTTCAGTATCCCGGCCTTTGCCCGTCTGGTACGCGGTAACACGCTGGTGCTGAAGCATCAGACCTATATTGAGTCGGCACGCAGCATCGGCGCGTCTGACTGGACAATCCTGATGCGGCATATCCTCCCAGGCACCGTATCGCCGATTGTGGTCTATTTCACTATGCGGGTTGGCACCTCCATCATCACCGCCGCCAGTCTGTCATTTCTCGGGCTGGGCGCACAGCCGCCCACGCCGGAGTGGGGCGCAATGTTGAATGAGGCGCGGGCCGACATGGTGATTGCCCCACACGTGGCGATTTTCCCCAGTCTGGCGATTTTCTTCACGGTTCTGGCATTTAATTTGCTCGGTGACGGGCTACGTGACGCACTTGATCCTAAACTAAAGAGATGAAACCTTTCGATTATGATCAGGACTTCAGCACGATCGACTTCCGCCAGCATCCCGAGCTTTATCAGGTCGGGCGAGGTGAGCAGGGTGTGCTGATGGTCGAGCCTTATAAAGGCGAAATTCTGCCGCACTGGCGTTTTCGCACCGTTCCCATTGCTGAAGAGTCGGCTGAAAAAATCATGGCGCTGTTTGAGGATTACCGGCGTCAGGACGATTTTGTCGGCATGGATATGGCGCGCAAATTTATCCAGATGGGATATACCCGGGCGCGACGTTACAGTAACCACAAAGGCGGCCGCAAATATGACGCGGACGGCAAGGAGCTGCCGCGCGGCGTCAACGAGGAAAAGGCCGCGGCGGCCGCTATTTTCAAGGCTTACTGGGACAAACTGCGCGAAGATGAGGACTACCTGCGACGCAAGAAGGCGCATCAGCAGCAGTATGGTTAAGCGCTAAATCTTTTCCCCCGGCCACCTCCACCGTGGCTGCCATCATTACCTGAACCCGCCCGGCTTATTCTCCGGGCGTTATCCTGCTCCCCTTAATCTGCCCTCAAAGACCAGATGCAAAACAGAAATCTTTGGTTTCGTTCAAACTGCGACGTAAAGTAGTGAAAAAACGCGTAAAAGCCGGTCCACGGCTCAGACAATAAAAGTGGGCGGAACCCCTTCTG
This sequence comes from Pantoea sp. F_5, assembly GCF_008631595.1. NCBI lineage: Bacteria > Pseudomonadati > Pseudomonadota > Gammaproteobacteria > Enterobacterales > Erwiniaceae > Pantoea > Pantoea sp. F_5. Next base: position 48,645 of record NZ_VWUO01000020.1, on the reverse strand, counting down.
CCTTTTCCAGTAACCTCCCGTGCTGTAAAAAGAAATCGGCTTCGGGAATGCTGGATAAGAGATAAGCGAAACGCTGACGATGACAGCGCTTCAGGGCTGTCTGAAAAACGCGGGTTGATATTCACTTGTTTTCATTAATAATAAACCAGCAAACCCCACTGAGGGGGCTATGCCCCTCAGGTAATGAAATGGATAATGTGAGAGCTAAATAATGAAAGAGATCATCAACGGATTTCTGAATTTCCAGCAGAATGTGTTTCCTGAAAGGAAGGATCTTTTCAAAAGCCTGGCGTCAAATCAAAATCCGAAAGCGCTGTTCATCTCCTGTTCAGACAGCCGTCTGGTGCCTGAACTGGTGACGCAGCAGGAGCCAGGAGAGCTGTTCGTTATCCGCAATGCGGGCAACATCGTTCCCTCATTTGGCCCGGAGCCGGGCGGTGTCTCCGCTACGATCGAATATGCTGTGGTCGCGCTGGGCGTCTCCGACATCATCATCTGCGGTCACTCCAACTGCGGTGCCATGAACGCCATCGCCTCCTGCGCCTGCATGGACACCATGCCTGCAGTTGAGCACTGGCTGCGCTATGCCGATGCAGCAAAGGCGGTGGTCGAGCAGCGTGAGTATGACTCACCAGAGAAGAAACTGAACGAGATGGTCAAAGAGAACGTCATCGCTCAGCTCAACAACATGAAAACCCATCCGTCGGTCTCTGTTGCCCTGCGTAACGGCAAGCTGCGTCTGCATGGCTGGGTTTACGATATCGAAAGCGGCACCATCATGGCGCTGACCCAGGGCGGTAAGCAATTCATCACCCTGTCGGAAAATCCTGATACCTGCTTCGAGTAATGGCTTTTACCCGCTGCGTTATGCAGCGGGTATTTTCCGATCTTCCGCACAGATAACCCCTTAGAACGACGCTTATTTTCAGCATTTCCTCGTGATTTATCCATTCATGCTTAAACCTCTGACACAAGCGAGTTGATCAAGCGTAAAACGTCCGTTGCTGCTCTGCTGGCAGTCTCCGCACTGTTGCTCAGTGGATGTCATTTTCATGTTGCAGACAAGCAGCACTATTCGGGCTTCTTAGTGGATTAAAGCCAGCCAGAGCCCTCTGAGTCAGCCCGCGGGGAACCGACTCTGCGCTGGATTTCGCCCGACGACAAGAGCAGCCAGTATCAGGATGTGCTCTATACACCGGTCGTGTTCTATCCGGCTGCACGGCCTACGGCTCGCGTCAGTCAGCAGACGCTGGATCAGATACGCAGTTACACCGACATTCAGTTAAAAGGAGCGATTGCCACCCCTCTGCCGCTGGTTAATCAGGTTTCGCCACATACTCTTAAAGTGCGTGCCGCGATCAGCGCCGTCCCGGCAGAGAACGAGGGCGTACAGTTTTACGAAGTGGTGCCGATTGCGGCAGTCGTCGCCAGTACGGTGGCGGCATCAGGCCACCGAACTCAGAACAGTGAACTGTTCCTGGAAATCGAAGCCAGCGATGCCGTGACCGGCAAACCGTTGCTCCGGGTTGTGCGAAAAGCCTTTGGCAAAACGGTCAGTAACAGCACGACGCCAATCACCGTTGATGACCTGAAGCCGGGTGTTGATATGCTGGTTCGTGACACGGTGAGTTTCAACGCGCCATAACCCTTCGGGGCTGCACATCCTTGTCGCCCTGTTTAATCTTTTGTAAATCCTCAGGTTCACCAAGCAGTGGATGACTACGCTTAAGGGCACGCTATCCCGTCAGGAGAACCTTATGACCCGTTTTTCGACTACTCTTGTGCTCGGCGGCGCGCTGTTCTGCGCCTCGCCACTTTTTGCCGCTGACGTAAAAGTTGAGGTATTGCAGGATAAGTTACAACATCCATGGTCTGTTGCCTTCCTGCCCGACAACAAAACGCTGCTGATTACCGAACGTAGCGGAGCGCTGCGCAGCTGGAGTCCGGAGAGTGGCCTGTCGCAGCCGATTCAGGGTGTGCCAAAGGTCTGGGCAGAACGGCAGAGTGGCCTGCTGGACGTGGTGCTGGCACCCGATTTTGCGACCAGCCGTCGCGTCTGGCTCAGCTACACTGAGGCGAACAGCAGCGGCAAAGCGGGTGCCGTCGTGGGTGTCGGGACGCTGAGTCCTGATAACCGGCAACTCAGCGATTTCCGCGAGGTGGTCCGGCAGACGCCGATGCTCTCCAGCGGCAACAATATCGGTACCCGGCTGGCGTTTGATACTCAGGGCTATCTCTGGATCGCGTTCGGCGATAATTTTGTCAGCAGCGCAGCGCAGGATCTCGATAAGCTGCAGGGTAAGCTGCTGCGGCTCAACACCGATGGCAGCGTGCCGGACGATAATCCGTTTGTGAAAAAGCCCGGCGCGCGGCCAGAGATCTGGGCCTATGGTCTGCGTAATCCGCAGGGACTGGCGCTTAATCCCTGGACCGGCATGATATGGGAAAATGAACATGGCCCGCGCGGCGGCGATGAAGTGAATATCATGAGCCGTGGCAAAAACTACGGCTGGCCGCTGGCAACGTACGGCATTGACTACAACGGCGATAAAGTGCCGGAATCAAAGGGCACCCATGCTGCAGGCACCGAACAGCCGCTTTATCACTGGAAGGATTCTCCGGCCATCAGCGGCATGGCGTTTTATAACAGCGCCCGTTTTCCGCAGTGGAAGAATTCGGTGTTTATCGGAGCACTGAAAGAGAAAAACCTGATCCGTCTGAGTCTCAACGGCGAAAAAGTGGTGGAAGAGCAGCGCCTGCTGGACGATCAGAAGGCGCGAATCCGCGATGTGCGGCAGGGACCGGATGGCTGGCTCTATGTGCTGACCGATGAGGCCAATGGTAAGCTGCTGAAAGTGGGATTAGCGCAGGACGCTGGCGCGTCCCGCGGCTAAGAGCGAGACCTGGCAGACGATTTTATTTGTCAGTCCGGACCTGAGCCGTGCTCACAATCTTCGCGTACTCCCTGTACGTGCTGGTTGCTGCGCGTGGTCCGTGTCCCGACTGGAGACAAGGATGCCTGCCGGGACAGGCTCTGAATCATCGCGCCCAGTGATAAACCTGCCAGCCGCGGTTTAGAGCTTCCTGATGCAGTTGTTCATCAGGGTTGATAACGTGGGCATGATCGGCCTGCTTCAGCAGTGGCAGGTCGTTCATGGAATCGCTGTAGGCCCAGGTACGGTTAAAGTTCTCCTCCTGCTGCAGCGCTTTCCAGTCACCCAGGCGGGTCACTTTGCCCTCTTTGTAGGTCATGGTGCCGTAGGTGTTGCCGCTGTAGCGTTCATCCACGATCTCAACGCCAATCGCCAGCGCGCCGCAGGCACCCAGCTTCTCAGCAATCGGCACCACCAGATGTTCGCCACTGGCAGAGATGATCATCACTCTGTCACCGCGTGTCCGGTGCCACTCAATGCGCTCGCGCGCTGCAGGATAAACGCGCGGCATGATGTCACGGTGAATGAAGCGGCGCACCCAGCCTTCAACGGTCAGTGTTGCCATGCCTGCCAGAGGGGAGAGTGTTTTATTCATATACTCTTCAATCGACAGCGTACCGGCGTAGTACTGGTTCATTAATGCCTGTTCCTGATCAATCAGTTCGCTGGGGGCAAATCCCTGTGATACCAGCCAGCGCAGCCACAGGCTGGTGCTGTCTTCACAAATCAGTGTTTCATCAAGATCAAAAAGGGCTAAGTCCATGGTCGGTCTCCTCGGCTGACTGGCTTTCAGGTTAGCCGATAATTGTGACGGGCTTAACTCTTCTGCGAAAAATCGGAATTTCACGCAATTCAGAAAGTGACAGGCGCGGGAAAAAGCGGCATACGCGCGGCGTTTATGCCAGGGTTACTCTACTAAACTCTAAAAAACTTTACGATTCGACGGTTTTTTTCGCTGCCGGCAACGGTTAGCGTTTGAGTGAGAATTTTCTGCCCCTGGAATTTCGATTTAACAAGGACAATTCGGCCAAGCCCATGACAAACACTCGTTTCACATCTCGCCTGCGGCACCTCGTTGCCACCTCATTACTGATTATCGCCCCCATCAGCGCTTTTGCTGAACAGGCTCCCGCTGCGCCTGGCATTGATGCTAAAGCATGGATTCTGATCGATTATGCCAGCGGCAAAGTGTTAACCGAATCCAGCGCCGATCAGCGTCTTGATCCTGCCAGTCTGACCAAGATGATGACCAGCTACGTGGTCGGTCAGGCGATTAAAGCGGGCAAAATTAAACCGGATGACCTGGTCACCGTGGGACAGGATGCCTGGGCCACCGGCAATCCGAAGCTGCGTGGCTCTTCGCTGATGTTCCTCAAGCCGGGCGATCGGATACCGGTTCATGAGCTGAATAAAGGGATTGTGATCCAGTCCGGTAATGACGCCTGTATAGCGCTGGCAGATTATGTGGCAGGCAGTCAGGACTCGTTTATCGGCCTGATGAACAACTATGTAAAGGCGCTGGGACTCCAGAATACCCACTTTATGACGGTGCATGGTCTGGATGCTGAAGGGCAGTACAGCACCGCGCGGGATATGGCGCTGATTGCTCAGGCGCTGATCCGCGATGTGCCAGAAGAGTACGCACTGAATAAAGAGAAAGAGTTCACCTTCAACAATATTCGCCAGATTAACCGCAACCGTCTGTTATGGAGCACCAACCTTAAGGTGGATGGCGTCAAAACCGGTCACACCTCCGGCGCGGGCAATAACCTGGTGGCTTCCGCGACCGAAGGCGATATGCGCCTGATCTCGGTGGTGCTCGGCACCGCCAGCGATGCCATACGTTTCCGCGAAAGTGAAAAGCTGCTGACATGGGGCTTCCGTTTCTTTGAAACGGTGACGCCGATTAAGGCGGATGCACCTTTTGCGCAGCAGCGGGTCTGGTTTGGTGATAAGAGCCAGGTGAATCTCGGGGTAGCGAAAGATGCGGCGCTGACCATCCCGAAAGGGCAGATGAAGAACCTGAAGGCGAGTTTTAAACTGACCACACCTCAGCTGGAAGCACCGCTGAAGAAGAATCAGGTAGTGGGCACTATCGATTTTCAGCTGGATGGCAAAACTATTGAGCAGCGTCCGCTGGTGGTGCTGCAGGATGTGCCGGAAGGCGGCTTCTTCAGCCGGATGATTGACTTCGTAATGATGAAGTTTAACGGCTGGTTCGGGAAGTGGTTGTCGTAAGTGAGCAGGGACGCTGATCCGTCCCTGAGACGAGTGCTGTTTCCAAATCAGAATCCAGCAGCAACGCTTTAGCTCAGCGCGCTGGGAACTGGGTCAGAAGAGGAAAGCGTCCCGCGCCATGGACGGCGCGGGTCGAGCGTGCCATGGATGGCGGTTTTTGCGTCTTTCCGATCTGACCCTGTTCCCTGCGCAGGTTCGATCTCACCGCCAGTTGAAGCAGATTCCAGACAATTAAGGAGACGCAACCGCACCCCTTCCTTAATTCTGCGTCCAGCCCTTACGAATCGGCAGAGCAAACAGCGCCCGATAGAGCGGGTTGATCACCGCCAGCATCCGCTCGCCATAGAACTGCCACGCCAGATGTGACGCCAGACAGCTCAGCAGACCCACCAGGAACCCGCCCAGCATATCCATTGGCCAGTGAACACCCAGATAAACCCGCGACCAGGCGATGGCACAACCCGCCATCATCAGTACCACACCCGACCAGAGGCGATGCCAGAAAATAAATGCCAGAGCAAAGGTGAATATTGTCGTGCCGTGATCGCTGGGATAGGAGTCATCGGCGGCGTGAGGCAGGAACTGATAACCGTAGCCAATGGCGAAAGGGCGGGGATGCGGCAGCAGGTGGCCCACACACCAGGAGATCGCCAGCGCATAGATCAGCGCCATACCGGTTTTCAGTACCAGCGCCCGCTGCGAAGAGACCTGATCGCGCGGTCCCCAGAGCCACATCGCCACAATTAACAGCGGCACGATGGCGATCAAATCTCTGGCAATAAAGGTCGCCAGTTGCAGCAACCAGGCAGGTGACGCCGGTGTGGCATTGATGGCAGTAAACAGTGCGTGGTTCAGCTCTTCCATTTCGGGATAAATTCCTCAGCAGACAGGCCGGTCATCAGCGTCAGGCAACATCCAGTCACCCAGGCCCGATAACAGCGGCAAATAAACGTTCAGCGACAGCGCGCCTGACCAATCAATCAGCACAATTTGCTAACTTATCAGCGCGCTATCCTGCTTTTTGTCGGGCTAATCGTCTATAGAAAGGCTCTTAATCTCATAATGAGTTGCACAACTGTTTAAGTTTTATGACGGTTTGAGAGGTGATTACGGAGTGGAAGCGCGGGATGGGACGAAAAAGGCATAAAAAAACCCGCCGGGAAAAAGACCAGCGGGCTCCACAATTTGGGGATTTCAAAGAAAAGCAGTGGCACTTATTATGACTATCGCTTAACAATAAAGTTCTGGACGTCAGCAAAAAAATTTTATAGGGGCAGTATCGGCCAGATAATCACAATCAGCGTCCCCGCCAGCGTCAGTAACACGTTGGCGATCGCATAGGTTCCGGCATAGCCCAGCGCCGGAATATTACTGCGTGCGGTATCACTGATGATCTCCATGGCTGGTGCGCAGGTTCGCGCGCCCATGATGGCCCCAAATAGCAGGGCGCGGTTCATTCGCAACACATAGGCTCCAAACAGATAGCAGATGATCACCGGAATCAGGCTGACCAGCAGACCGCACAGCAGCATCAGCGCACCGTCGCTGCTCAGGCCGTGATTAATTCCGCTGCCGGCGCTTAATCCTACACCCGCCATAAATACCATCAGGCCGAACTCTTTCACCATGGTAAGCGCGCCCTGCGGAATATAGCCAAAGGTCGGATGGTTGGCGCGCAGGAAGCCAAGCATGATACCGGCGAACAGCAGACCCGCCGCGTTCCCGATACCAAAACTGAAATTGCTGAACTGGAAGGTGATCAGACCAATCATCAGACCCACGATAAAGAAGGCGCAGAAGGCCAGAAGATCGGTCATCTGACTGTGAATCGCGATAAAGCCGATACGATCTGCCACGCTTTTCACCCGTCGCGCCTCGCCGCTGACCTGCAACACATCACCTTTATTGAGCATGATGCTGTCGTCGATCGGCATCTCGATCTGACTGCGTATTACGCGGTTCAGGAAGCAGCCGTGATCGGTAAGGTTTAACTTGCTGAGGCGTTTGTTTACTGCGTTATGGTTTTTCACCACGATCTCTTCGGTGACGATGCGCATATCCAGCAGGTCGCGGTCAAACACCTCTTTACCGTTACGGAAACTGGGATCGAGCCGGGCGTGTGCGTCGGGATAGCCGACCAGCGAGATATCATCACCCAGTTGTAACACCGCATCCCCATCGGGACTGGCGAGAATACCGTTACGGCGGATACGCTCAATGTAGCAACCTGTCTGACGATAGATACCCAGCTCGCGCAGGTTTTTGCCGTCGCTCCACGCCACCAGTTCCGGGCCCACGCGATAGGCGCGGATCACCGGCAGAAAGACTTTACGCTGGCTGTCCGCATCCAGACCGCGCTCGCGGGCGATCTGCTGGGCGCTGGTGGGCAGATCCTGATGTTGCAGGCGGGGCAGGTAACGGGCACCAAAAATCAGGCTGACCAGTCCAATCAGGTAGGTCACGGCATAACCGAGGCTCAGCTGATCCTGCATCAATCCAAGCTGCTTGGAATCGCTGATGCTTTGCCGCAGAGTATCACCCGCTCCGACCAGCACCGGTGTTGAGGTCATCGACCCGGCCAGCATGCCTGCGGTGAGACCAATATCCCAGCCAAAGAGTTTTCCCAGCCCCAGTGCCAGCAACAACGCGCTGACCACCATCACGATGGCGAGCATGAAATAGTTTTTGCCGTCGCGAAAGAAAATAGAAAAAAAGTTGGGACCCGCTTCAACACCAACACAAAAAATAAACAGCATAAAGCCCAGACTTAATGCATCGGTATTGATCGCGAAGTGCTGCTGCCCTAATAAGAGCGAAACCACTAATACGCCAATCGAATTTCCCAGCTGAACCGAGCCAAGACGCAACTTGCCCAGACAGAGGCCGAGCGCTAAAACGACAAATAATAACAAAATGTCATTTCCGCTTAACAATCCTGCGACGTTAATATTCACTGTTTAACTTCTTGTTTACGTGTAACCTGTTGAAGAGTGGCCTGTTTTTCGCTATCGTGAGCAGGCCGTTGAGGTGCTGTTGTATCAACACTGCAAATGGAACCGGTATCGCGGCGCTATTCTAATCACAAATATCTTTCACAGCCATTGGCTGTTTTCATTCGTTACCACAGCGAACTGTTTCTTTTTATTTCCACCAGAACGCATCAGGGATATCAGCAGGTTATTGTCGGGGTTACTTTTAATCAGTGGGGTGGTATGCCGCAGCGTTCTTATCTCTGGACTACCCGCCTGTGCGGCGTGGTGTTGTACAGTCTGGTGTTTGTTTTTACCTGTCATTTCTGGCAGGTCGGTCCCGGCCCGCTCCGTGGTCAGCCCGAATTACTGCTCTTTATGTTGCCCGGTATTGTAATGGCATTGATGCAGGTGGAAAGCCCGTTAAAAAGCACGCTGCTGATGGGACTCTGGGGAACGTTGCTGGCAGCACTTCTGCTCAATAACAGCCTGTTTATTCACAGCAGCGGACTGTTTGCCATCGCATGGAGTCTCAGCGCGCTGTTCTGGGCAGGCTGTGGGGCATTGCTGGTACGATTGATGCAGATCGTGATGGCGTCGCTCAACTAAACGGTGCCGGATGGCTGGCGTCAGCCAGAGAGCAAAAAGGCGAGACAGGAAAACCCTGCCTCGCCTTTTTTATTCCGGTTATCTGCGCTTACGCGACAAATCCCAGATTCTCTTTGGTCCAGGCCGCAAACTCGGTGTAGCCACCGATATGTTTTTCGTCCACGAAAATCTGCGGCACGGTGCTGACCGGTTTACCGGCGCTGGCTTCCAGATCGGCTTTAGTAATGCCTTCTGCATTAATATCGACATACTGATAGCTAAAATCATCGCGCTCCGCGGTCAGCTTGTCGGCCAGTTCATGGGCTCGGACACAGTAGGGACAGCCCGGACGACCAAAAATAACAGCAATCATTGATAACTCCTTGCAGCGACTATTATGTGATGTGTGTCACATAATAAAACAGAGAATGGCAACCATCATGCCCGCTCGTATCGCTTAAGGAAAGCAGGAATTGCCTGTTAGTCTGATGCCCGCACGCTATTGCTGCCGTTCAGGAAGCGTCTGAAACAAGGGCTTTTTCGCGACGGCAGCCCGTGTAATCCGCGCAATTTTTGGGTTGTTGACCATAATTGACGCTCAGTAAGCCGCAAAGGCAGGAGGATGTGATGCAGAGTGTGGCCAGATTACCCCGGTTTATCGTGGTGCTGGAGGCGGCGGGCGGCCTGTTAATTCTGGGTGCGCTACTGCTGATTAACCACTGGCTGCCGCTGCCAGATCAGGCTGATGCCAGAACGCTGGCCACCCTGCTGTTCATCGCTGGTGTGGTGCTGATGCTGCCTGCTGCCTGGCTATTGATGTGGCGCACCGCGAAAGCTATCGCGCCACAGCTGTTCAATCAGATTGATAAAAAAAGATAATGTTGCTGGAGACTTTATGACACCGACCATTGATTTACTGTGCAGCCACCGTTCAATCCGCGCCTTCACTGACCAGCCGGTCAGTGAAGCCCAGCGTGAAGCGATTATTAATGCGGCGCAATCGGCGTCCACATCCAGCTTTTTACAGTGCTCTTCTATTATCCGTATCACCGACAAAGCGCTGCGTGACAAGCTGGTGACGCTGACCGGCGGACAGACGTGGGTCGCGGATGCGCCTGAGTTCTGGGTTTTCTGCGCGGACTTTAATCGCCACCTGCAGATTTGCCCGGATGCGCAGCTGGGCCGTGCCGAGCAGTTGCTTCTGGGCTGCGTCGATACCGCCCTGATGGGGCAGAACGCGATGGTAGCGGCGGAATCGCTGGATCTGGGTGGCGTCTTTATCGGCGGAATCCGTAACAGCATTGCGGAAGTGACCGAACTGCTTGGCCTGCCTAAATTTGTGCTGCCGCTGTTTGGGTTCTGCCTGGGGCACCCGGCGTCAAAACCGGACGTTAAACCGCGCATGCCACACGCCATGCTGGTGCATGAAAACCGCTATCAGCCACTGGATAAAAGCGTGCTGGCCGAATACGATAGCCGCACAGAACTCTATTATCAGCAGCGCGACAGCAACCCGCGTAGCGAAACCTGGAGTGAGCTGATTCAGCGTCTGATCATTAAAGAAACGCGTCCGTTTATGCTCGATTATCTGCATCAGCAGGGCTGGGCTACGCGTTAACCCACAAAGGGAGAGCTGCGATGAAGATAGCCATCCTGTCGCGCGATGGGACGCTCTACTCCAGTCGGCGATTGCGTGACGAGGCCGCCGCACGCGGTCACGAGGTGCAAATCATCGATCCGCTCTCCTGCTATATGAATATCAATCCCGCCTCACCCGCGGTTCACTATTGTGGTGAACCGCTGGGCCCTTTCGACGCGGTTATTCCGCGCATCGGCAATGCCATTACCTTTTACGGTGCGGCGGTGCTGCGACAGTTTGAAATGTGTGGCAGCTATCCGCTGAATGAGTCCGCCGCCATTACCCGCACCCGGGACAAATTACGCTCGCTGCAACTGCTGGCACGGGAAGGCATCGACATGCCTGTGACCGGCTTTGCCTCCTCACCCGATGACACTGACGATCTGATCGCCATGGTGGGCGGCGCGCCGCTGGTGGTTAAGCTGGTGGAAGGGACGCAGGGCATTGGCGTCGTGCTGGCGGAAACACGGCAGGCGGCAGAGAGCGTCATTGATGCCTTCCGCGGCCTGAATGCGCATATTCTGGTGCAGGAGTTTATTAAAGAAGCCGAAGGGCGTGATATTCGCTGCCTGGTGATTGGTGATCAGGTGGTGGCAGCGATTGAGCGGGTCGCGAAAGAGGGCGATTTCCGCTCTAATCTGCATCGCGGCGGCAAAGCCTGCCCGGTTGAGATTACCCCTCAGGAGCGGGAAATGGCGGTGAAAGCCGCCGCTACGCTTGGGCTGGAGGTTGCGGGTGTCGATATTCTGCGCGCCCATCGCGGTCCGCTGGTGATGGAAGTGAACGCCTCGCCCGGCCTGGAAGGCATTGAAACCAGCAGCGGCCTTAACATTGCCGCGCTGATGATTCAGCGGATTGAGCAGCAGGCCATCCCCGGGCTCCGTCCTAAAACCGCTGGCTGACACGCGCTTTTCAGCAGTTTTCGTGGCATCGCCACGCATTTTTCCGTAAGCTAAGTCGCCTGTTTATCACCCCACTGGGATTTTACGATGGATTCTCTTGTCGTTCCGGATATCGACCTGCTGCGTCGCTGGCTGGATCAGCAAAATATCACCTGGTTCGAATGCGATGCCTGTCAGGCACTTCATCTGCCGCACATGCAAAACTTCGATGGGGTGTTTGACGCCAAAATCGATCTGGTCGACAACGTCATTCTGTTTTCGGCGCTGGCTGAAGTGAAGCCGACGGCGCTGATTCCGCTGGTCGGCGATCTGTCGCAAATTAATGCCAGTTCACTGACGGTGAAAGCCTTTATCGACATTCAGGATGATAATCTGCCGAAGCTCATTGTCTGTCAGTCAATGACGACCACCGCCGGATTAACCTTTGGTCAGTTCTCACACTTTATGAAACAGAGTGAAGAGCAAATCTCCATGGTGATTCTGGAAGCCTTTGCCAATAATCTGCTGATTGTGGGTGAAGAAGAAGAGCACGTTCCGGTCTCCAGCGTGCATTCGGTGCTGCACTAGGCCGACCCCTTTACAGACTAAGCCGTCCCTGAGACGGCTTTTTTATGCACGCCGCGTGCCGCCACCTTTTTTTATTCTGCATTTTGCCCTTTAATGCCAGATATCTGTCGTCGTTTATACCATCAAAGCCGAACCTCATAGCTCAAACATGCATAAAATATCGGTTTCAGGCGTTTTTTACGCTGGGGTCTGGTGCAGCCTGAGCAGGGGGGCTATGCTTGCGGGGCTGTAACAGGCGCGTAACTACGCTTCTGATATAGGATTTTGCTGGTAAACTCCCGCTGAATAATGATTCATTGTGTCACTGACGTCCTGTACAGAACGCAATGCAGGGATCTCAGGTTTGCAGCGTTGTAATGACCCGCTCAGGAGGATGGAAAACATGTTCAACTCACGTCAGAAATGGCTGTCAGCTGTGGTAGCGGCTTCGCTGATGGTCGCGTCGGCCAGCAGCATGGCGGAAGATAAAACGCTGCACGTCTACAACTGGTCCGATTATATTTCGCCAGATACCGTGCCGAACTTTGAAAAGCAGTCGGGCATTAAGGTTGTCTACGATGTCTTTGACTCCAACGAAGTGCTGGAAGGCAAACTGATGGCGGGCAGTACCGGCTACGATGTCGTGGTGCCATCCTCCAGCTTCCTGGCGCGTCAGCTGCAGTCCGGGGTATTCCAGCCACTGGACAAGAGCAAACTGCCTAACTATAAAAACCTCGATCCGGCGCTGATGGAAAAAGTGGCGCAGCACGATCCGGGTAATAAATATGCCATTCCTTATCTGTGGGGCACCACCGGTATCGGCTACAACATCGACAAAGTCAAAGCCGCGCTGGGAACCGATGCGCCGGTCAACAGCTGGGACCTGGTGATGAAGCCGGAAAATCTGGAGAAGCTGAAAAGCTGTGGCGTCTCTTTCCTGGATGCGCCGGAAGAGATTTTCGCCACCGTGCTGAACTATCTGGGCAAGGATCCTAACTCTTCGGATGCCAAAGACTATTCCGGTGCGGCGACAGACCTGCTGCTGAAGCTGCGTCCGAACATCCGCTATTTCCATTCGTCTCAGTACATCAACGATCTGGCTAACGGTAACACCTGCGTCGCCATCGGCTGGTCGGGCGATATTCTGCAGGCGAAGAACCGTGCCGATGCGGCGAAAAACGGCGTGCATCTGGGCTACAGCGTGCCAAAAGAGGGCGCACTGGCCTTCTTCGATATGATGGCAATTCCTAAGGATGCCAAAAACCTCGACGGTGCCTACGCCTGGCTGAACTACATCATGGATCCGAAAGTGATCGCTGATGTCTCCAATAAAATGAACTACGCCAACGGCAACAAAGCGTCGCTGCCGCTGATCAATGCCGACGTCCGCAACAACCCGGGTATCTTCCCGACGCCAGAAGCGATGTCGAAATTGTTCGTGCTGAAAGTCCAGGATCCGAAACTGGATCGTGTGCGTACGCGCGCATGGACTAAAGTAAAAAGTGGTAAGTAGTTCGTCCTTTACGGATTGACCTGTCACGCATCAGCAACAGAGGCGCAGTGTCGGCCTCTGTTGTGCCATTTTTAGCGGCGGATTTTGCCGCCATGTTCCGCCTGGCTCCGGAGAGAACCCTTTGTGAACGATGCCATTCCCCGCCCTCAACATAAAACTGCAAAGGCCTTAACGCCGCTGCTGGAGATCCGCAATCTGACCAAATCTTTTGACGGCCAGCACGCCGTGGATGATGTCAGTCTGACCATTTATAAAGGTGAAATCTTCGCTCTGCTGGGCGCATCGGGCTGTGGCAAATCCACGCTGCTGCGTATGCTGGCCGGTTTTGAGCCGCCCACCAGCGGCCAGATTGTGCTGGATGGACAGGATCTGTCGCACGTTGCGCCCTATCAGCGTCCGATCAATATGATGTTCCAGTCCTACGCGCTGTTCCCGCACATGACGGTTGAGCAGAATATCGCCTTTGGTCTGAAGCAGGATCGGCTGCCGAAAGGGGAGATCACCAGCCGCGTCGCCGAAATGCTGGCGCTGGTGCATATGCAGGAGTTTGCGAAACGCAAACCGCATCAGCTCTCCGGTGGTCAGCGCCAGCGCGTGGCGCTGGCACGCAGCCTGGCGAAACGGCCAAAACTGCTGCTGCTCGATGAGCCGATGGGCGCACTGGATAAGAAGCTGCGCGACAGGATGCAGCTGGAAGTGGTTGATATTCTTGAGCGTGTGGGCGCGACCTGCGTGATGGTGACGCACGACCAGGAAGAGGCGATGACCATGGCGGGCCGTATCGCAATTATGAATCGCGGTAAGTTCGTGCAGATTGGCGAGCCGGAGGAGATTTACGAGCATCCGACCAGCCGCTACAGCGCGGAGTTTATCGGTTCGGTTAACGTCTTCGAAGGTTTGCTGCGTGAACGTCAGGCAGATGGCCTGGTAATCGACAGCCCCGGCCTGATGCATCCGCTGAAAGTCGATTCCGATGTCTCGGTAGTCGATAACGTGCCAGTGCATGTCGCGCTGCGCCCGGAAAAAGTGATGCTGTGCGATGAAGTACCCGCCGATGGTTGTAACTTTGCGGTGGGTGAAGTGGTCCACATCGCCTATCTCGGCGATCTCTCTATCTTCCATGTCCGTCTGCACAGCGGGCAGATGATCAGCGCACAGTTGCAAAACGCGCATCGCTACCGCAAAGGGTTGCCGACCTGGGGGGATGAAGTCCGCCTCTGCTGGGAAAGCGACAGCTGCGTGGTGTTGACGGTTTAAGGAGCGGCTATGAGCCAGATTTTCCAACGCGCCAAAGCGCCCGCCCGACTGGTCGGTACGCCGCTGCAACGCTGGGCCACGCGGGTAAAAATGCAGCATGGCCGTAAGCTGGTCATTGCTCTGCCGTATGTCTGGCTGGTGCTGTTGTTTCTGCTACCGTTTCTGACGGTGCTGAAGATCAGCTTCGCGGACATTGCACGGGCGATTCCCCCTTACACCGAGCTGGTGAGCTGGGCAGATGATCAGTTCAGCATCGTGCTCAACTTCGGTAACTACCTGACGCTGACCGATGATCCGCTCTACATTGACGCCTATCTGCAGTCGCTGAAAGTGGCGGCGATTTCCACGGTAATCTGTCTGCTGATAGGCTATCCGCTCGCCTGGGCCGTTGCGCACAGCAAGCCGTCGATGCGCACCATCTTGCTGCTGCTGGTGATCCTGCCGTCGTGGACCTCGTTTCTGGTACGCGTCTACGCCTGGATGGGGCTGCTGAACAACAACGGTATCCTCAACCGCTTCCTGCTGTGGCTGGGCGTGATCGATCATCCGCTGGTGATCCTCTACACCAACACCGCGGTCTATATCGGTATCGTCTACTGCTATCTGCCGTTTATGGTGCTGCCAATCTACACGGCACTAACCCGTATCGACTACTCGCTGGTGGAAGCCTCACTGGATCTGGGTGCACGCCCGCTGAAGACCTTTTTCAGCGTGATTGTGCCGCTGACCAAAGGCGGCATTATTGCTGGATCGATGCTGGTGTTTATTCCAGCGGTGGGAGAATACGTGATTCCTGAACTGCTGGGTGGCCCTGACAGCATCATGATTGGCCGTATTCTGTGGCAGGAGTTCTTTAACAACCGCGACTGGCCGGTCGCCTCTGCGCTGGCGGTGATTATTTTGCTGATCCTGATTCTGCCGATCATCTGGTTCCATAAGCATCAAAACCGTGAAATGGGAGAGAAGGCATGAATAATCTGCCCACCATTCGCTCACCCTGGCGAACCGGCATTCTGGTCTGCTGCTTCCTGTTCCTCTATGCGCCGATGCTGCTGCTGGTGGTTTACTCCTTTAACAGCTCACCGCTGGTGACGGTGTGGGAGAATTTCTCCTTCCACTGGTACAAGGTGCTGTTTGAGGACAGCGCGATGATCGACGCAGTGCTACTGAGTCTGAGCATTGCCGGGCTGTCGGCCACCATGGCGGTAGTGCTGGGCACGCTGGCGGCGGTAATCATCGTGCGCTTTGGTCGCTTCCGCGGGCACAACGGTTTTGCCTTTATGCTGACGGCACCGCTGGTGATGCCCGATGTGATCACCGGTCTGTCCCTGCTGCTGCTGTTTGTGGCCATGGGCAACGCCTTTGGCTGGCCGAGTGAACGCGGCATGCTGACCATCTGGCTGGCGCACGTCACTTTCTGTACCGCCTATGTGGCGGTGGTGATCAACTCGCGTCTGCGTGAACTGGACCGCTCAATCGAAGAGGCGGCGATGGATTTAGGCGCGACGCCGCTGAAGGTTTTTTTCGTCATTACCGTGCCGATGATTGCGCCGGCAATTGTCACCGGCTGGCTGCTGGCGTTTACTCTGTCTCTCGACGATCTGGTGATTGCCAGCTTTGTTACCGGGCCGGGTGCCACCACGCTGCCGATGGCGATCTTCGCTACCGTACGCCGCGGCGTGAACCCGGAAATCAATGCGCTGGCTTCCCTGATCCTGTTTGTGGTCGGTTTAGTCGGTTTTATCGCCTGGCGATTCATGGCGCACGAAGAAAAACAGCGTTTAAGCGATATTCAGAAAGCTAAACGTGGCTGAAATACGTAACCTTTGCCACTATATGAACGGGCCGGTTTAACCGGCCCGTTTTTCGATCAGGTGGAGTCAGGGACTATGTCAGAAATCTTCAAAAGCAGTGCTACGCTCTCAGACGCACCGGTTCCGGTGACGGTCGCGGGCATTGCCATTATTGCGACCCGCTGCCTGAGCGTACTGATGCTGGCCAATGAGCTGGGTTACAGTGAAATCGCCAACTTTGTTCACCGCAGCGCCCAGTCCTGGGACTCGACGCTTATCTTTATCGCCAGTCAGCTCATCTTCCTGTTCGAACTGCGCTGCGCCTTTACGCTGATGCGCGGCAGTAACCGTGGCCGCTGGGGCTATGTAGCCACGCAGGGGGTTGTGCTGATCTATATGCTGTTTGCTTCGCTGGGCGGGATTTACCCCGAGATTTTCAGCATTGATGGCGACAACAACGTCCAGATTATCCACCACACCCTGTCGCAGAAAATCCCTGACCTGCTGGTGCTGATGCTGCTGTTTCTGCCCGCCAGCAGTCGCGCTTTTTTCAGGAAGCGGTGATACAATCGCGCTCCGCCAGACCCCATCGTTAAGGCTCTACCATGCACTGCGCGCTTTATGACGCTAACCGTTGCCGCTCCTGTCAGTGGCTGGAAAAACCCTATCCCATTCAGCTAGGCGACAAACAGTCGATGCTGGAACAGTTACTGGCTGATCAGCCGGTTGCGGCCTGGCTACCGCCGGTGACATCACCGCAGCAGGCATTCCGTAACAAAGCCAAAATGGTGGTCAGCGGCAGTGTGGAGCGCCCGGTGCTGGGCTTAATTCATCGTGATGGCGAGGCTGTCGATCTCTGCGACTGCCCGCTCTATCCCGCCAGCTTCCAGCCGGTGTTTGCGGCGCTTAAGCCCTTTATTGCCCGTGCCGGACTGACGCCTTATAACGTGGCACGTAAACGCGGCGAGCTGAAATTCCTGCTGATTACCGAAAGTCAGCAGGGCGGCATCATGCTCCGTTTTGTCCTGCGCTCAACCGCCAAACTGAAACAGCTGCGCGCGGCGTTGCCGTGGCTGCAACAGCAGCTGCCGCAGCTGGCGGTGATCTCGGCCAATATTCAGCCGGTACATATGGCGATTCTCGAGGGAGAGGAGGAGATAGCGCTCACGCCCGATCAGTCGCTGGCTGAGAACTTCAATGGTGTGCCGCTGTGGATCCGGCCGCAAAGCTTCTTTCAGACCAATCCGCAGGTTGCCAGCGCGCTCTATGCCACCGCGCGCGACTGGGTGCGTACGCTGCCGGTTAACAGCATGTGGGATCTCTTCTGTGGCGTAGGAGGTTTTGGTCTGCACTGCGCGACACCGGAAATGGCGCTGACCGGCATTGAAATAAGCGCTGAAGCGATTAAATGCGCCCGGCGTTCCGCTGAGATGCTGGGACTGAAAAACGTGCAGTTTGCGGCGCTTGATTCGACGGCGTTTGCGACCGGACGCGACGCGGTGCCACAGCTGGTGCTGGTGAATCCGCCACGTCGCGGAATGGGTCAGGCGCTGTGTGACTATCTCAGCCAGATGGCTCCGGATTATCTGCTCTATTCAAGCTGTAATCCGCAGACCATGGCGCAGGATATTGCCCGGTTGAATGACTATGAGGTCACGAAGGTTCAGCTGTTCGACATGTTCCCGCACACTGCGCATTTTGAGGTGCTGACGCTGTTAACCCGCCGTCAGCACTGAGCCCGGTGAAATTCCCGGCGTTACTCCGGGAACCATTTCTGATTGAGCTGCTGCCAGCTGCCGTTGGCTTTCAGTTCAGTCAGTGCCTGGTTGAACCGATCGCGCAGCGCTGTATTCCCTTTACGCACAGCAATGCCCAGTCCGGTGCCAAAGTAATCTGCATCAGTGACATGCTCACCAACCGTCGCGAGATCCGGATTGGTCTTCAGCCACTGATTCACCACCGCGCTGTCGCCAAAAACGCCATCGAGCCGGCCACTCTTCATATCCAGAATCGCATTCTGATAGCTGTCATACGCCACCACTTTCACGTCCGGATGCTTATCCTGCAGGTATTTCTGGTGGGTAGTGCCGTTTTCAACGCCGATGCGTTTGTCTTTCAAATCACCGAAGCTGCTGAACTTGCCTTTCTGCGCAATCACAATGGCGGAGTTAGCGTAATAGGGCTGGGTAAAATCGACCTGCTTGCTGCGCTCCGTGGTGATATCCATACCGGAAATCACGGCGTCATAGCGGCGGAATTTCAGTGACGGGATCAGGCTGTCGAAGGCATTGTTAGTGAAAGTACACTCCGCTTTCATCTGCTGGCACAGCGCTTTAGCCAGATCGATATCAAATCCGACGAGATGATTTTCTTTGTCCAGAGATTCAAACGGCGGATAGGTAGCTGAAGCAGCGAAGCGAATCGTTTCCGCGGCCTGCGCGGTCATCGCCAGTGAAGCCAGTGCAGCGGCGATAATCCATTTTTTCATTTTATGATTCCTGTGATGTGGTCAGCCAGAGAAGGCGATACCCTGCCATAAAATGAATTTTTATGCAATTAGTGTGATTTTTCAGGCGGAAAGGGCGAGCAGCCTCGCCCGGCATTCAGTTACGCCGTTCAAAGGCCAGAGCGCGTTTTTCGATCAGTCGCATCATCAGCGTCAGCAAACCGTTAACGCAGAGATAAATCAGACCCGCCGCGGCATAGACCGTAATGTCGTAGGTGCGACCATAGAGTAGCTGGCCGTGGCCCATCACCTCCATCAGGGTGATGGTGTAGGCCAGCGAGGTGCCTTTGAACACCAGCACCACTTCGTTGGAGTAGGAGGAGAGGGCGCGTTTAAATGCATAAGGCAGCATAATGCGCAGTGTATCTTTGCGGCTCATGCCGAGTGCCGCGCACGATTGCCACTGTCCGGAAGGAATCGCCCGGACCGCACCGTAAAACAGCTGCGTGGTGTAAGCCGCACTGTTCAGCGATAGCGCCAGCATCGCGCACAGCCACGGCTGCGACAATAAATGCCACAGCCAGGGGATCTGCTGGATCGAGGGGAACTGTCCCGGACCGTAGTAGATCAGGAAGATCTGCACCAGCAGCGGCGTACCGGTAAACAGCGTGATAAACCCTTTTACCAGCGGATTCAGCACGGGTGTTTTCAGCGACAGGATCACGGTGAAGAGCAGCGCGAGCAGCAGCGCCACCACCAGCGAGGCCGCCGTTAGCGTCAGGCTGGTATGCAGCCCTTTCAGGAGTTCAGGCAGATAGGCCAGCATTAGCTGTTCCCCCGTTCAAAGCGGGTCGTGCGCAGTTCGATGCGGCGTAACACCGCCTGGCTGAACAGCGTAATCACTAAGTAGATCGCGGCCGCCACCAGGAACCAGGTAAACGGCTCCTGCGTACGCGTCGCGATACTTTTGGTTTGCAGCATCAGGTCATTGACGCTGATTAGCGAAACCAGCGCGGTATCTTTCAGCAGTACCAGCCATTGATTACCCAGACCCGGCAGGGCGTGACGCCACATCTGCGGCATAATCAGCCGGAGAAAAATGGCCGACTTTTTCATGCCCAGCGCCTGGCCCGACTCCCACTGACCGACCGGCACCGCTTTGAGTGCGCCGCGCAGCGTCTGCGAGGCATAGGCTGCATAGAGCATCGCAAGCGCAATCACACCGCACAGGAATGGACTGACATCGAAGTTCTCTATCTGCATCTGAACCGGCAGTGTAAACAGCGCGAAGTTTAGCGTGAAGCCGTCAGAGAGAGTGAGCAGCAGCTGTGAGGCACCAAAATAGATAAACAGCACCACCAGAATTTCCGGCAGGCCACGGATCAGCGTCACCAGACCGGTGCCAATCCACGCCAGCGGCCTCAGGCGCAGCGACTCCCAGCCGGCGAATATCATCGCCAGCACCAGGCCTGCGATGAGCGCACAAACAGCAAGGCCGACGGTCATCCCGGCGGCGCTTGCGAGGGTCATCATTTCATTCATCAGAGATTACTGCTGGAACCATTTGCTGTAGATGGTTTTGTAGGTGCCGTCTGCTTTGATCTTATCCAGTGCGCCGTTGAATTTGCTCTGCAACTCGGTGTTACCGGTGCGTACGGCAATGCCCAGACCGGTACCAAAGTAGGCTTTGTCCGTCACTTTGTCGCCGACGGCAGCCAGCGCAGCATTCTGCTTCAGCCACTCGTTGACCACAGCGGTGTCACCGAACACGGCATCAATACGGCCATTTTTCAGATCCAGAACGGCATTCTGATAGCTGTCGTAAGGCACAGTGGTAATTTCGCTGTGTTTTTCCGTCAGGTATTTTTGATGGGTGGTGCCGTTCTGAACGCCTACGCGTTTGCCTTTCAGGGCCTCAACGCTGGCGACTTTGCCTTTCTGGGCCACAAACAGCGCAGAATTGTCATAGTAAGGTTTGGTGAACAGGACCTGCTTTTCACGCTCCGGCGTGATATCCATGCCCGCCATCACCGCATCAAAGCGGCGGAACTTCAGGCTCGGGATCAGGCTGTCGAATGCCTGATTGGTGAAAGTACAGGTTGCGTCGATCTCTTTACACAGCGCATTGGCCAGATCGACATCAAAGCCCTGGATCTTATTGTCCGCATCCACAAATTCAAAAGGAGGATAAGAGGCTTCGGTCGCAAAACGAATCGTCTGTGCCGCGGTAGCGCTCAGGCTAAAACCGGCAAGCAGTGCAGCAAGTACCATTTTTTTCATTTTTAGCATCCTGACTTAGTGCGAAAGATAGTGAGCAAACGCGTCGGTTTGCGGCTGTGTAAAGCGGCTGGCATCGCCCTGTTCCACAATGTGACCGTTCTCCATATAAACCACGCGGCTGGCCGTTTTACGTGCCACTTCCACTTCATGGGTCACAATCACCTGGGTAATGCGTGTCTGCGCCAGTTCGCGAATGATACTGACAATCTGTGCGGTAATTTCAGGGTCCAGCGCGGCCGTCGGCTCATCGAAAAGCAGCACCTGTGGCTCCATCATCAGCGCGCGGGCAATGGCCACACGCTGCTGCTGCCCCCCGGAGAGATGCAGCGGAAAGCGATCGCTGTAGGGCGTCAGGCGCAGCCGGTCAAGCAGCTTATCGGCGCGGGCGCGGGCGTCGCTTTTACTGAGGCCCAGAACCCGGCAGGGCGCTTCGATCAGATTCTGCAGCACGGTCAGATGTGGCCAGAGATTATATTGCTGGAACACCATGCCGACGTTCTGACGCAGTTCGCGAATCGCGGCATCAGACGGTTTCTGCGCGAAGTCGAAGTGATTGCCCGCAATTTGCAACTGACCTGAACGGGGCTGCTCCAGCAGATTAAGTACCCGCAGCAGCGAACTCTTGCCCGCACCACTGGGCCCCAGCAGCACCAGGGTCTCGCCTTGCGGACACTCAAGGTTGATGTCGAACAGCGCCTGATGAGCACCGTAGAAGCAGTTTATTGCGTTTAGTTGAATACTCATGCGCCAGATTTGAATAGCTATTAGTGTCGCGGATTTTAACGTCACCAGAATAGTTATGCAATTAAGGTGGGTTAAAATTTGTAAAACAGCAGGTAAACAGCAAAAGCTTAGCACAATATCATGCGCTGTCTGCCGTCAGTAAAAGGCCGTGCGGCGGGCAGCGGCTATAAAAAAAGCGCAGTCACCTGCGGTGGCTGCGCTTCTTATAACCGTTAAATCTGAATTATTTTTTTGATTTTTCAAGCATCTGGCTCAGGCTGCCACCCTCGGCATGCGCAGGGTTCGCCATGTAGCGCACGTCGTCAACGACCCAGCAGGTGCCCTGATGGATCATCAGCACTTCATCCTGCCACTGTTTGCCGTCGCGGCTCAGATCGACCCGCAGCGGGATGTTGCGTGCATCGCGGTTCGGAATGGTGGAGGCATCGGCGACGCGGGCAGCCGTCGGACCCTGTGACAGGCTGGAGAAGAGATCGCCATTGCGCCACTGTGAGCCAGCATTACTGCCGCTGGCCGCCTGAAGGGAGTGATAAAGCGCATCACTCAGGTAAGGGCGATATTTTGCCAGCGTGTTGCTGTCGGGCAGACCCTGCACAGGCTGTTCGACACGCAGATCGTAAAACTTCTGGGCTACCTGGTCAGGACCGCCATCAATACAGGGGGCGGTGCGCTGGCCATTATCCTTAATGACTGGCTCAACGGTGGTACAGGCGCTGAGCAACAGGGCCGCCGGAATTAATAGCGCAAACGCGTTGTTTCTCATCTCGATTTCCTTATGGTTCTCTGGCAAGGTGCCCTTTTTAGCATAGAGTATAGCCGTGCTTTTTAGTCGAAAGAGCCTTAGCCCGGTTTACAACAAGGAGAATGCGATGAAATTTTCAACAACCCCAACGCTGGAAGGTCACAGCATCAGTGAATATTGCGGTGTGGTTACCGGAGAAGCGATTCTGGGTGCCAACATCTTCCGTGATTTTTTCGCGGGCATCCGTGATGTGGTCGGTGGTCGTTCCGGCGCGTATGAGAAAGAGCTGCGTAAAGCACGTGAAATCGCGTTTAAAGAGCTGGAAGAGCAGGCAAAAGCGCTGGGTGCCAACGCTGTGGTCGGTATCGACATTGATTACGAAACGGTTGGCAAAGATGGCAGCATGCTGATGGTCAGCGTCAGCGGCACGGCGGTGATCATTCGTTGAAACGCGGGCTGTTGCTGATACTGGCACTGCTGCTGGCGGGCTGTCACTCCGGGATGGAAGCGCGTGACGGCTACTGGGCCGATCTGCGGCATCCGGCACAGGGCGCGCGACCGCGGGTGAAGGTGATTGTGATCCACTACACCGCCGAAGATTTTTCTTCGTCGCTGGCGACACTTACCGATCGGGAAGTCAGCGCCCACTATCTGATTCCCCGCCAGCCGCCTCAACGCGCCGGTAAAGGCGTTATCTGGCAGCTGGTGCCAGAGCAGCAGCTCGCCTGGCATGCCGGGCCCAGCTTCTGGCGTGGAGCCACACGCATCAATGACACCTCGATTGGCATTGAACTGGTGAACCGGGGGTATCGCCGGACGCTGACCGGCCTCGAATGGCAGCCCTTTACTGCCGCGCAGATCCCCACCCTGGAGGCGCTGGTGCGGGATATTGCACAGCGTTACGACATCCCACCAGAAAACATTGTCGGTCACAGTGATATCGCGCCGCAGCGCAAGCAGGATCCGGGCCCACTGTTCCCGTGGCAGCAACTGGCACAGCGCGGACTCGGTGCCTGGCCCGATGCCGGGCGGGTGCAGCTTTATTTAGCGGGTCAGGATCCACATGCGCGGGTGCCTGTACAGCCGCTCATGGAAAGTCTGCAACGCTACGGTTATGCGGTGACAGCGGGGATGAGTGCGCGTGAGCAGCAGAGGGTGATTGCCGCCTTTCAGATGCATTTCCGGCCTGCGGATTATCGCGGTCAGCCCGATGCCGAAACCGCCGCGATAGCTGCCGCGCTTCTGGATAAGTACGGCGCGTCGCAATAGCGAATTACTGTTGCAGAAACGCTTTCCAGTGGGTGACAACCTGCTCCAGCGCCGCACGGTCAGCATCCAGATGAGTGACCAGTCGGGTGCGTGTTCCCACGCTGATTAACACGCCGCGTGCCTTCATCCACTCGCCTAAGGGTTTAACCTGGGCTTCCGGTACCGCCACGAACAGCATGTTGGTCTGCTGATCGAGGACGCTGACGCCCAGCTCATGCAACTGCTGTCCCAGCCAGGCGGCATTGTCATGATCCTCCTGCAGTCGCGCCACGTTGTGCTCTAACGCATAGAGACCCGCCGCCGCCAGAATACCCGCCTGACGCATGCCGCCGCCGGTCATTTTGCGCCAGCGACGGGCGCGCTCAATCAGCGCCGTATTGCCACACAGCAGCGAACCGACGGGTGTGCCCAGACCTTTAGAGAGACAGATGGTCAGGGTGTCACAATAGCGGGCGATCGCCGTCAGCGTGGTCTTCTGCGCAACCACGGCGTTGAAAATGCGCGCGCCATCAATATGCAGCGCCAGCTTGTGCTCGCGGGTGAAGGTCCAGGCCTGGTCCAGATAATCCAGCGGCAGCACTTTACCGTGATGGGTGTTCTCCAGACTCAGCAGACGGGTGCGGGCAAAGTGAATATCATCCGGCTTAATGGCCGCTGCCACCACATCGAGCGGCAGGGTGCCATCATCGGCGGCCAGCACCGGCTGCGGCTGAATGCTGCCCAGCACCGCCGCACCGCCCGCTTCATATTTGTAGTTGTGCGCCTGCTGACCGACGATATATTCATCGCCGCGCTCGCAGTGGCTGAGCAACGCCACCAGATTTGCCTGGGTGCCGGTCGGGAAAAACAGTGCCGCGGCTTTGCCGCTCAGTCGTGCTGCTTCCGCCTCCAGCGCATTCACGGTGGGATCGTCACGGTAGACGTCATCACCGATTTCGGCTGACATCATCGCGCTTAACATGGCGGCGCTGGGCCGGGTCACGGTATCACTGCGTAAATCGATCACCTTATGCTCCTGGATGTGGCGAAAGAGAAAAAAAGGCGGGCATCGCGCCCGCCTGGATGGAGCCTCTGTTTTACCGCAGCCAGTTGGTTTTCGCCAGTTCTACCACCTCATCACCGCGACCGTTCATGATGGCGCGCAGCATGTAGAGACTGAAGCCTTTGGCCTGCTCCATTTTGATCTGCGGTGGCATGGCCAGTTCCTCTTTGGCGGTGATGACATCGACCAGCACCGGGCCATCATGGGCAAACGCCTGCTCCAGCGCGCCATTCAGTTCTGACGCCTTTTCTACCCGGATGCCACGAATGCCGCAGGCCTGGGCGATAGCAGCAAAGTCGGGATTTTCCAGCTCCGTGCCGTCGGTGAGATAGCCACCGGCCTTCATCTCCATCGCCACAAAGCCCAGCACACTGTTGTTAAAGATCACCAGTTTTACCGGCATTTTCAGCTGCGCCAGCGAGATGAAATCGCCCATCAGCATGCTGAAACCGCCGTCGCCGCACAGCGCCACGACCTGACGGTTGCGATCAATCGACTGCGCACCCAGCGCCTGTGGCATCGCGTTAGCCATTGAGCCATGGTTAAACGAACCCAGCAGGCGACGTCTGCCGTTCATCTTCAGGTAGCGCGCCGCCCAGACGGTCGGGGTTCCGACATCGCAGGTAAAAATAGCGTCGTCGCTGGCGTAATGGCTGATCTGCTGTGCCAGATATTGCGGATGAATCGGCTGCTTGTCGTTGGGTTGCGCCAGCTCGTCGAGACTTTTGCGCGCCTCGCCATAATGCTTAACCGCGCTGTCGAGATGTTTGCGATCGCTTTTGGGCGTCAGTTGCGGCAGCAGCGCCTGCAGCGTGCTTTTCACATCGCCAACATAAGCCTGATCGACGTGACAATGTGATCCGAGGCTGCCCGGATTGATATCGATCTGAATGATCTTGGCGTTTTCCGGATAGAAGGCGCGATAGGGGAACTGGGTGCCAAGCAACACCAGCGTCCCGGCATTCATCATGGCGTGGAAACCGGATGAGAACCCGATCAGGCCGGTCATGCCAACATCATAAGGGTTATCATTTTCGATGTGTTCTTTGCCGCGCAGCGCATGGACGACAGGGGCTTTCAGCGCTTCGGCCAGCGCGACCACTTCCTGATGCGCACCAGCGCAGCCACTGCCGCACAGCAGCGTAATGTCAGTGGCCTCGTTCAGCGTCTGTGCCAGCCGGGCCAGTTCGGCGGGCTGCGGCAGGACCTGCGGTAACTGCGGCGGATACCACTCAGTGCTGGCGCTTTCCGGTGCCAGTTTCAGCGCAATATCACCTGGCAGTACCACAACCGAGACGCCGCGATTCAGAATCGCTTTTCGCATGGCGATGCCCAGAACCTGGGGTAACTGCTCAGGATTCGAGACCAGCTCACAGTAGTGGCTGCATTCGCGGAACAGCTCCTGCGGATGGGTTTCCTGAAAATAGCCGCTGCCGATTTCGCTGGAGGGGATGTGCGCGGCAATCGCCAGAACCGGAACGCGGTTACGATGGCAGTCGAACAAACCGTTGATGAGATGTAAATTGCCCGGCCCGCAGGAACCGGCGCAGACCGCCAGTTCGCCGCTGATGTGCGCTTCCGCGCCCGCCGCAAAGGCAGCCACTTCTTCGTGGCGCGTCGGCATCCATTCGATGGTGCCCATGCGATTGAGACTGTCGCTCAGGCCGTTCAGGGAGTCCCCGGTGACACCCCAGATGCGTTTGACGCCCGCGCTTTCCAGCGTTTTGGCGACCAGCGCCGCCACGGTTTGTTTCATGCTCTTCTCCTTTGTCGGCCCGTACTAAAGAGTGACGTGACCAGAACCGAAAAAAGAAGCGTAGACGACACGGCAGAAAAGCAGACGTGAAAAAATGCGCTGGCAGAGCTCAGCCCATCTCAGACCGGGGTCAGGCAGAGAAGAGGGCGATCAGAATCGGGGCCAGCAGGCTCATGACAAAACCGTGCACAATGGCAGCAGGGACAATCTCGTTGCCGCCCGCCCGCTGCAGCACCGGCAGGGTAAAGTCCATTGAGGTGGCTCCGCACAGGCCCAGTGCACTCGAACGATGACGGCCAATCAGTGCCGGGATCAGCATGATGGCGACCAGTTCACGTACCAGGTCGTTGAAGAAGGCGGCGCTGCCGATGACCGGGCCAAAGGCTTCGGTCATCAGAATGCCTGAGAGGGAGTACCAGCCAAAGCCGCTGGCTAGTGCCAGACCAGTCTTCAGTGGCATGCCCAGCACCAGCGCGGCAATCAGGCCCCCGATCAGCGCGCTGACCAGCACGACAACGGCCACCAGCATGCCACGACGGTTCAGGATAATCTGACGCAGCGTCATGCCACTGCCACGCAGCTGAATACCCACCAGAAACAGCAGGAAAATCAGCGCATATTCGCTGGCGGTTGAGGCGTGATGCAGCAGCGGCCACTGGGTCAGGCCAAGCAGAAAACCAAGGACAACGACGCCGCACAGTTTCAGGGAGTCCAGCGCCATATGCAGCCGTGATGGCAGTTTCTCCTGCCGGTGCGCATGCTGCCAGGGAGCATATTTTTCCAGTCCGCGCAGTGCCAGCAGGTTACACAGCAGAATGCAGAACGCCGCTACCAGCGCGGTGTGAAAAACCGCCAGCAGGTTGCTGCTCAGATTGTCGAGAAAGGCCAGACTGATGCCCATAAAGAAGAGAATCACGTAAACCATCCAGCCCAGCAGCTGATTTACCCGGCGCAGGGTGTCGGTTTTGCGGAAAGGTAGCAACCAGCCGGCGATCAGCGGCAGCAGAATAATCAGAAGTCCGGAGTACATATCAATGCCATCCATGGGGGAAGAGGCAACACGCTAGCGAAAAAGCGTATTGGAGTAAACCCCATAGCAGCTTGACCGGTTCGCTGGCGGCAACCATGCTGTTTATAACCTGAGGATGGACGCCTATGATTCTGGAACATATCGATATTCGCGGTTTCCGCGGCATCAACAAGCTCTCACTTCCTTTAACCCGGACTAATCTGCTGATTGGTGAGAATGCCTGGGGCAAATCCAGCCTGCTGGATGCCCTGAGCCTGTTACTTTCGCCTAACGAACCGGCCTATGTTTTTACCCAGGCTGATTTCCATTTCACCCCAGGCGATGTGGCCGATCCCATGCGCCGTCTGTCAGTCGTATTTCATTTTCGCGATGATGGCTGCGACCCGGATGCTGTGCTCTCAACGTTCTGGCAGCGCGATGCTCAGGGCCAGCGTCGGCTTTATTACAGCGTCAGCGCGATCTGGCGTGACAGCGGCATCGAAACCCGACGCCGTTTCGTTGATGTGAACGCGCAGCTGTTGCCAGAGCAACATTGCGCGGCGGCCATTGACCTGTTGCTGAAACGCTATCCGGTGCTGCGACTGCGCGATGCGCGCTTTAGTAAGCGGACGCGTAACAGTGCGCCGGTGGCTACTCCACATCCTGAGGTGCTGGCGAGCATGGCGTCGCTGGCGCGCGATCTGGAACACTATCCTCAGCAGCTCAGTGATGAGGTGCTGCGACAGGGGCTGAAGACCATGCAGCAACTGATGCAGCACTATTTTCTGGTGCAGTTGCCCGATGCGGGCAATGAACTCAGGTCGCGGGATCCACAGACACGCGACGGGGAAAAAGGATGGAGGGCGCTGGATCAGCTCAATCAGCTGATAGCCGGAACCGACTCCCGCAGTCGTCAGCTGATTCTGCTGCAGATGTTTACCCTGTTGATTGAGGCGCGAGGCGACGTCCCGCTGGCCGCTGATGCCCGGCCGCTGCTGCTGATTGAAGATCCGGAAACCCGTCTGCATCCGATTATGCTGTCGGTGGCGTGGAACCTGCTAAAGCTGTTGCCGCTGCAAAAAATCGCCACCACCAATTCTGCTGAGCTTCTGTCTCAGGTGCCGGTAGAAAACGTCTGTCGTCTGGTACGCGGCCCCTCGCGCGTGACCGCCTGGCGCATCGGGCCAGAAGGGCTGAGTGCCGAAGAGAGCCGGCGCATCGGCTTCCATATTCGCGTCAACCGGCCTGCGGCGCTGTTTGCCCGTTGCTGGCTGCTGGTGGAGGGGGAAACCGAAGTCTGGATTATGAATGAGCTGGCACAGCAGTGCGGTTACAACTTTGCGGCTGAAGGGGTTAAGGTAATTGAGTTTGCGCAGTCGGGCTTAAAGCCGCTACTGAAGTTTGCCCGTCGCATGGGCATCGCCTGGCATGTGCTGACAGACGGCGATCAGGCGGGTAACAAATATGCCAGCACGGCACGCACGCAGTTACAGCCCGGCGATCCTGAGCTGCGTTTTCTGACGCAGTTACCGGCGCTGGATATGGAGAATTTTCTCTATCACCAGGGCTTTCAGGATGTCTATCATCAGATGGCGCACCTGCCGTTAAACGTTCCCATGAGTTCCAGGTGTATTATTACTAAAGCGATTCATCATAGTTCTAAACCTGAACTCGCCATCGCGGTGGCGACGTCAGCAGCGGAACGCGGGCCGGAGGCCATCCCGCCGTTAATACGGGAGATGTTTGCCCGGGTGATTCGGCTGGCGCAGCGCCAGGCAGATTAAGTCTGCTTCGTAAAGAAAAATGCCAGCGGCACTGGCTGGCATTTTTAGGTCACTGTTCAGAGGTGGGGTATGTATCACGCCACGGCCTGTATCTCAACCGGCACGATGAGGCTGGCGTGATTGCCTTTCGGGCCTTCATGAACATCGAACTGAACCTGCTGGCCTGCCTTTAGCGTGCGGTAGCCTTCCATCTGAATGGTGGAGTAGTGTGCAAAAATATCGTCGCCACCGCCAACCGGACAGATAAAGCCAAAGCCTTTGGAATTATTGAACCATTTAACTGTGCCCGTCTCCATGCTTTTACTTCCCTCGCAAGACATTTTATAAGTAGGTGAGGTCTTACAGGCTGTGAGTCGGATTTGATTAAAACTCAATCAGCGTGTGCAGGTAGAATGTAGAGAAAGCGCCGCTGGCGTCAAGCAAACCACCGGGCCAGGTGGAGAAAAAATCATCAAAATTTGAGGTAGTTAACGCTATTGCAAATTTTGTGATGCAGGTCGCGCAAGGGAATTTCTGAATAAATTTTCAGCAGCGACCAGGAGCTTGACAGGCATGTTAAACTCTCAACATGTAGCCAATAAAAGGCTCAAAGCAAAATCTCAACGGAACACTATGGCAAACACAAACGACTGGCTTAATTTTGAACATCTGGCCGAAGACAAAGTACGCGAAGGGTTAAAGCCGCCTTCTATGTATAAAGTCATTCTGAATAATGACGATTATACACCTATGGAATTTGTTATTGACGTCGTGCAAAAGTTCTTTTCTTATGATGTTGAACGTGCAACGCAGCTGATGTTGAAAGTTCACTATCACGGCAAGGCGATCTGTGGTGTATTTACAGCAGAAGTCGCCGAAACAAAAGCGGCCCAGGTGAACAACTATGCGCGGGAAAATCATCATCCGTTGCTGTGTACGCTGGAAAAAGCCTGAACCCGTCTCCATATAGGAAACTGGTAAGGGCGATAATTGGGGGAGGTGCCTAATGCTCAATCAAGAACTGGAACTCAGTTTAAATATGGCTTTCGCCAGAGCGCGTGAGCACCGTCATGAGTTTATGACCGTCGAGCATCTGTTACTGGCGTTGCTCAGTAACCCGTCGGCCAGAGAGGCACTGGAAGCCTGTACGGTGGACATTGTGGCTCTGCGGCAGGAACTCGAAGCCTTCATCGAACAAACCACGCCGGTGCTGCCCGCCAGCGAAGAGGAGCGTGACACTCAACCGACGCTCAGCTTCCAGCGCGTGTTGCAGCGTGCGGTTTTCCATGTCCAGTCATCCGGTCGCAGCGAAGTCACCGGGGCAAATGTGCTGGTCGCCATCTTCAGCGAGCAGGAGTCGCAAGCGGCCTATCTGTTACGCAAACATGAAGTCAGCCGCCTTGATGTGGTGAATTTCATCTCTCATGGTACGCGCAAAGACGAACCGGGCCAGGCGCCAGGCGCTGAAAATCCGGTTAACGAAGAGCAAGCAGGCGGGGAGGATCGTATGGAAAACTTCACCACCAATCTTAATCAGCTTGCTCGCGTCGGTGGTATCGATCCACTGATTGGTCGCGATAAAGAGCTGGAACGTACTATTCAGGTACTGTGCCGTCGTCGTAAAAATAACCCGCTGCTGGTGGGTGAATCGGGTGTGGGTAAAACCGCCATTGCAGAAGGTCTCGCCTGGCGTATCGAGCAGGGCGATGTACCGGAAGTGATGAAAGACTGCACCATCTACTCGCTGGACATCGGTTCATTGCTGGCGGGCACCAAATACCGTGGTGATTTTGAGAAACGTTTCAAAGCGCTGCTTAAGCAACTTGAACAGGACGAACACAGCATTCTGTTTATCGATGAGATCCATACCATCATCGGTGCGGGTGCCGCGTCCGGCGGCCAGGTTGATGCCGCTAACCTGATCAAGCCACTGCTTTCTTCAGGCAAGATTCGCGTGATGGGTTCCACCACGTATCAGGAATTCAGCAACATCTTCGAAAAAGATCGTGCTCTGGCGCGTCGCTTCCAGAAGATCGATATCACGGAGCCTTCCGTTGAAGAGACCGTACAAATCCTGAATGGTCTGAAAACTAAGTACGAAGCGCATCACGATGTGCGTTATACCGCGAAAGCGGTGCGTGCAGCCGTGGAACTGGCGGTGAAATATATCAACGATCGTCATCTGCCTGACAAGGCGATTGATGTGATTGATGAAGCGGGCGCGCGTGCGCGCCTGATGCCGGCCAGTAAGCGTAAAAAAACCATCAATGTCTCTGACATTGAAACCGTGGTGGCCCGTATTGCCCGTATTCCTGAGCAAAGCGTGTCGGCAACCGATCGCGATACGCTGAGAAATCTGGGTGATCGCCTGAAGATGCTGGTGTTTGGTCAGGACAACGCCATTGCGGTGCTGACGGAAGCAATCAAAATGAGCCGCGCGGGTCTGGGTCAGGACCGTAAGCCGGTCGGTTCCTTCCTGTTTGCCGGACCAACCGGTGTGGGTAAAACGGAAGTCACCGTGCAGCTGGCGAAAGCACTGGGCATTGAGCTGCTGCGCTTTGATATGTCTGAGTACATGGAGCGTCACACCGTTAGTCGTCTGATTGGTGCACCTCCGGGTTACGTTGGATTTGATCAGGGTGGCCTGCTGACGGATGCGGTAATCAAGCATCCTCATGCAGTCGTGCTGCTGGATGAGATTGAGAAAGCGCACCCGGATGTCTTTAATCTGCTGCTTCAGGTGATGGATAACGGCATGCTGACCGACAACAACGGCCGTAAGGCAGACTTCCGTAACGTGGTGCTGGTGATGACCACCAACGCCGGTGTGCGTGAGACAGAACGTAAGTCGATTGGCCTGATTCATCAGGACAACAGCACCGATGCGATGGAGGAGATCAAAAAGATCTTTACGCCAGAGTTTCGTAACCGTCTCGACAACATCATCTGGTTCAGTCACCTGTCACCAGAGGTGATCCATCAGGTGGTCGACAAGTTTATTGTCGAGTTGCAGGCGCAGCTGGATGCGAAAGGCGTATCGCTGGAAGTCAGTGATGAAGCACGTGACTGGCTGGCTGAGAAGGGCTACGACAAAGCGATGGGCGCACGTCCGATGGCGCGCACCGTGCAGGATAGCCTGAAGAAACCGTTAGCTAACGAACTGCTGTTTGGTTCGCTGGTGGATGGCGGCTCAGTATCCGTCGCGCTGGATCGTGAAAAAGGTGAACTGACCTATCACTTCCTGAGCGCTGAAAAACGCAAAACCGAAGGCACTGTGCATTAATCCCCTGCTGCAGATGTGAAAAAGGCCGGATGTTAATCCGGCCTTTTTTTTCGCTACAATGTGCAGAGCGATGAGATTACTGCAAATTAGCGACTACGGAAGACAATGCGGCCTTTGCTCAGGTCGTACGGGGTCAACTCAACGGTCACTTTGTCACCCGTCAGGATACGGATGTAGTTTTTGCGCATTTTACCGGAGATATGAGCAGTAACCACGTGTCCGTTTTCGAGTTCTACGCGGAACATGGTGTTAGGTAACGTATCCAGTACGGTACCTTGCATTTCAATATTGTCTTCTTTGGCCATCGAATCCTCTGGGTGTACTACCTTTCAGTTGAACCGGCAAGATAATGCCCAATTCAACGATTTATGTAAAGAACCGTCGGCGATTTTGCCAACGCTTTGCCGGGGTGCACGTCAGTTGCGCGCATCCGGTAAAATTAGGGTGTTTAAGGTGACGTCTGCAGGGGATTAGCGGGCTAAGAATCTGAATCAACCGGTTACATGCGCACGATTGAAAACAGTTCCGAGAGTGCGTTGAGATTCCCAGCCTGGCAATTCCGGCTCGTTATTGCGAAGCGCGGACGACATACCAAACTCGACTATTATACCACTTATACGCCTTTATGTGTGCAAAACATCTCTGCAGGGCTAAAAAAGCGTTTGTGTCTGCCAGCAGCCATCGCTGACCGGCTGGTCAGCAAGGCTTTGCACATATTGCAGATAATCAGCGCGCGGAATCTCCTGCGCGCCCAGCGAGGCTGTATGAGGATTAAGGACCTGACAATCCACCAGTCGGCCCTGATGTCGGATGAAATGCTGACAAAACACCCAAAGTGCGGTTTTGGATGCATTCTCCTGACGGCTGAACATCGATTCACCACAGAAGATTTGCCCCATCGCCAGCCCATACATGCCACCCACCAGCTGATGTTCATCCCACACCTCAATGGAGTGCGCGTGGCCCAGTTCATATAATCGCAACCAGGCACGCTTCATCTCAAAGGTAATCCAGGTGCCTTCTTCGCGACCGCTGGCGCAGCCCTCAAGGACCCCGGCAAAGGACT
This sequence comes from Pantoea sp. F_5, assembly GCF_008631595.1. Classification (NCBI taxonomy): domain Bacteria; kingdom Pseudomonadati; phylum Pseudomonadota; class Gammaproteobacteria; order Enterobacterales; family Erwiniaceae; genus Pantoea; species Pantoea sp. F_5. Next base: position 14,867 of record NZ_VWUO01000020.1, on the reverse strand, counting down.
CGTTCATTGTCACCCGATAAGGTGAACGATTGTGAAAACGCTTCATGCTACGACTGAGATGAAACTGCTCAGGCAGCAGGACGGCCCGGGGATCGGGCGACCACCAGAGAATGGGATCGCCGGGCGAAAACCACGGAAAGATACCGTGCTGATAAGCGTTAAGTAATCGGGCAGGGGAGAGATCACCGCCCATGGCCAGCAGGCCGTTTGGCTCACGCAGCGCCATCTCAGGCGGGGGAAAGATTAGAGATTCCCGTGACAGTTGTACCAGTCTCATCGCGTTATGTTACTCATCGGCATTTCGCTAAGACTATAACGCAATACGCTGCCGGAAACGCCAGTAGCGCCCTGCTTTTGAGATTAATTCCGCATGACTGCCCTGCTCAACAATCGCGCCATTATCCATCACGCAGATGCGATCCATCTGTTCCAGGCCACTCAGCCGGTGAGTGACCATGATCATGGTCTTTCCGGCAGTCAGCCGTTGCAGCAGGGCGAGAATATGCTGCTCGGTGGTGGCATCCAGCCCTTCGGTGGGCTCATCCAGCAGCCAGAGATCGCCGTCGTGTAGTAATGCGCGCGCCAGCGCCAGCCGACGCAGTTCGCCGCCGGAAAGCGGGCGACCCCCTTCGCCCATCCAGGCGTTTAATCCCTCCTGATTCTCAAGCAGGCGTTGCAGGCCAACGTCGTTCAGGACGCGGCATAGTTGCTCATCAGTGGCATTGGGGCAGGCCAGCAGCAGGTTATTGCGCAGGCTCTGGCTGAAGAGGTGAACCCGCTGCGTCACCACGCTGATACGCTGGCGCAACGCGGCTTCTGACCAGGCTGTAATCGGCAGATCATTCAGGCTGATCACACCGTGCTGGCTTTCGCGAGCGCGGGTCAGCAGCGCCAGTAGCGTCGATTTTCCGCAACCGGTCGGTCCCAGTAGCGCAATATGTTCACCCGCGGCCACCTGCAGGGTACAGCTGTTCAGTACCTTATCCGGACGGTCGGGGTAGCTAAAGTCGAGCCGATCAATATTGACGTAGAGCGGCCCTGACCGGGCGTCTGACCGTACCGGGAAGGTAATAGCGGGTGCCTGATCGATAATGTCATTAACCCGCTGCGCGGCGGTTGTCACCTGCGACATCGGCAGAAAAGCGCCTGCAACCGGTGCCAGCGCCTCAAAGGCGGCCAGGGCGCAGAACACGACCAGCGCAATCAGCGAGCCGGGTAACTGCTGTTCACTGATTGTCGCAGCACAAAGCCAGAGCAGCAGGGTTACGGTAATGCCGCTGATCAGCAGCAGCAGGCTCTGGGCGGCGGCCTGCAAACGCTGTTGTTTGCTCTGTGCCTGCTGCCAGCGCTGTTCATCTTCGTCAAGTTGCTGACGCCAGCTCTGCGAGGCACCATATAACGTGAGTTCAGCCTGTGCCGCCAGCCACTGCATCAGTTGCAGACGCCAGCGGGCGCGTCCATGGGCAATCGCGATGCCTGCCGGTGAGCCAAGACGATAAAATAGCAACGGCATCAGAATCAGCGTACTCAGCATGATACCGCCCAGCGTCAATGCCAGTGGGACATCAATAAAGCTTATTCCGAAGATGACTACCACTATCACCACAAATGCGCCAAGCAGCGGCGAAATGACGCGCAGATAGAGATGATCCAGCGTATCAACATCGGCCACAAAACGGTTGAGCAGGTCCGCCTGGCGGAACTGCGAGAGCTGCCCCGGCGAAAGCGCCATCAGACGGCTGAAGGTGTGGACACGCAGATGCTGAAGCACTCTGAACGTCGCATCATGACTGACCAGACGTTCAGCATAGCGTGCGGCGGTACGGATGATCGCAGCACCACGGACGCCCGCCGCGGGCAGCATATAGTTGAAGGTATAGAGGCCCGCTACGCCTGCCACTGACGATGCGGCGAGAAACCAGCCTGACAGGGTCAGCAGGCTGATGCTGGCCAGCAGGGTAACAATCGCCAGCGCAATGCCCAGCGCAAGGCGGAAAGGGTGGCGCAGCCAGAGACGAAGAAAAGGACGCAAGGCCGACATCAGCGGATCTCCTGTTGACGATGCTTCAGCATCTCGCTGAAGGCACCGGGCTGTTGCGATAGCTGCTGCCAGTTACCCTGTTGCACCAGCTCACCCGCCTCCATCACCCAGAGGGTCTGCCAGCGACTCAGCGTATCAATCTGATGAGTGATCATCAGCGTAGTCTGGCGGGCAGCCGCCTGGTTCAGGGCCAGCATCACATGATGTTCGCTGAGTGCATCCAGGCTGGCTGCCGGTTCATCAAGCAGCAAAAAATGTGAGGATTTATAGAGTGCGCGTGCGACCGCGACCCGCTGTGCCTGACCCACCGACAGCTGATTACCACCATCGCCGGGCTGAGTTTCAATACCCCTGGGCAGACGAGGCAGGAACTCGTTAATGCCGCACGATTCCAGCAGCGTCGCAAAGCGCTCGCCGTTCCAGGCAGCATTCATCACGATATTGTCACGCAAGGTGGTGGCCGGTAACTGAGGATTCTGTCCTACCCAGCTAAGCTGCTGATGCCAGTCGCTCCGCCGTATATCACGCAGTTCGATGCCATTCGCTTTCAGCGAGCCCTGGTAAGGAAGGAAGCCAAGCAGGGCGTTCATCAGGGCCGTTTTCCCGGCTCCGCTTTGACCGACCAGCGCAATCTGCTCACCCGCGGCGATGGTAAAGGTGAGCGGGCCGCAGAGCACCTGACCATCCGGCGCGCAGACTCGTAGCTCATCGGCGTCAAGTGCGATTGCGCGATCGGCAGTAAAAGGCTGCTGGCCATCCTGCGGTACAACGTCGGGCGTCGCCTGCATAAAGGCTTCAATTGCATCGGCACCGCCTACCGCCTGGGCTTTGGCGTGATAGAACGCGCCGAGATCGCGCAGCGGCTGGAAAAACTCCGGGGCAAGTATCAGCACCAGAAATCCTGTAAACAGCGTCACGCCCTGACCATAATCACCGAAATGCAATTCGCCCAGATAGGAAAAGCCAAAATAGACGGCCACGACGGCAATGGCTAACGAGGCAAAAAACTCCAGCACGGCCGAGGAGAGAAACGCTAAACGCAGCACGTCCATGGTGCGCTGGCGAAAATCAGTGGTGGCGTCGGCAACCGCCTGCTGCTCTGCTTCAACACGATGAAACAGCCGCAGCGTTTCTCTGCCGCGCAGACGGTCGAGAAAGTTACCGCTCAGGCGGGCCAGCACCAGGAAGTTGCGGCGATTGGCCTCGGCCGCACCCATGCCGACAAGTGCCATAAACAGGGGAATCAACGGCGCAGTGGCAAACAGGATCAGACCCGCGGTCCAGTTCAGTGGAAAAATAGTCAACAGAATGCAGCAGGGGATCAGCACCGCCAGCGTCATTTGCGGCAGATAGCGTGCGTAATACTCCTGCATCTCTTCAATCTGCTCCAGCAGCAGAGTCGCCCAGCTCCCGGCTGGCTTTCCCTGGATCCACGCCGGGCCTAGCGCAGATAACCGGTCTAAGACCTGCTGACGTAACGCCTGACGGATAGCCTGCCCGGCACGATAACCGGTCAGTTCGCGGGCATAGTTAATCAGGGCGCGCAGTACGAAGCAGAGCAGTAACAGCACGATACTGACCGTCAGGGTTTCACGCGGCTGCTGGTCAATGATCAGCGCCTGCAGCAGCGAGGCCAGTAAACCAGACTGGGCAATGATCAGCAGGGCACTTACCATGCCCAGCAGCGTGTTGAGCCGCAACCAGCGACCGGCGAAACGACGTTGCTGACGAAGCCAGCGGGTAAGATGCTGCTGCCGCGATTTGTCCATGCGAGACCATGCTAAATGTCGGTGACAGGGGAAAATGGAAAGACATTTCCATCTCTTCAGGCGCAAGAATCTAGCATGAGAGCCATAAAAAAGGCGACGGAAAAACCGTCGCCTGGAACATTTGAGATCAGAGGGTTAACAACTTACCGATCGTTTTTAACCAGCCCGTCAAGAAAACGCTCAGCGTCTAACGCGGCCATGCAGCCGGTGCCCGCAGAGGTGATCGCCTGACGGTAGATATGGTCCATCACATCGCCTGCCGCAAAGACACCAGGGATGCTGGTCTGGGTCGCGTTGCCGTGCAGACCCGACTGAACTTTGATGTAACCGTTCTCCAGCGCCAGCTGACCTTCAAAAATAGCCGTATTCGGGCTGTGTCCGATAGCAACAAACAGACCTGCCACCTCCAGCGCTTCTGTTTCATCACTGTTCTGAGTTGAACGCAGTGTCAGACCCGTCACGCCCATCTGATCGCCAGTCACTTCTTCCAGCGTACGATGGGTGTGCAGCACGATATTGCCATTGCGCACTTTTTCCATCAGGCGGTCGATCAGGATCTTCTCTGCGCGGAAGCTGTCACGACGGTGAATCAGATGCACTTCAGCCGCGATGTTCGCCAGATAGAGCGCCTCTTCAACGGCCGTGTTACCCCCGCCAATCACTGCGACTTTCTGATTGCGATAGAAGAAACCGTCACAGGTTGCACAGGCAGAGACACCTTTACCCTTGAACGCCTCTTCAGACGGCAGACCCAGGTAACGCGCTGACGCACCGGTTGCAATGATCAGGGCATCTGCCGTGTATACGCCGCTGTCGCCAGTGAGGGTGAACGGACGGTTCTGCAGATCAACGGTATGAATATGGTCGAAAATGATCTCAGTATTAAATTTTTCGGCATGCTCGTGCATGCGCTCCATCAGCGATGGACCTGTCAGATCGTGCGGGTCGCCCGGCCAGTTCTCCACTTCAGTAGTCGTGGTGAGCTGTCCGCCTTTTTCCAGACCGGTGATCAGCACCGGGTTCAGGTTGGCGCGTGCAGCATAAACGGCTGCGGTATAACCCGCTGGGCCGGAGCCCAGAATGAGTAACTTACTGTGTTTGGCCGTACTCATGCGTTCCTCAGTTTCATTCGGCTGACATAGCCTGCGATTGTAGGGAATATCCGGCGACAATAACAAGACTTAGCCAATTTTGTTAACGATAGCTGCAAGTGGCGTAGACGATGAGCGGCGGTTTTGCCTGGTCAATGCGCCAGAATGGGGCAAAAATCGGCTTTAAAGGGTGCAGAAGTGGAAAAATACTCATTTAAAAACAGATACCCAGCGGTCTGTCTGGCATCTTGTCCTGAATTTGGTGATTTTACTTTGACAATCGCCTGCGCTTTTGCGAAAACATTATCAGAAGCGAATAACATTTATCGGAACAAAACAGGTTTTCCTCGCCTGTTTTGCGTGTAACGCCGAATAAAAGCAGCCTGATATGGATAATGACGCATGATGTGGACAGACAACATGCGTCATATCGATAAGTGTCAGATCACAGGCTCTGTTAGCTCACTTCAAAAATGCCCCGAACATTGAGCGTTTTCAGGGCGTGGCAGGTAAAGGGAAGGAATTAAGAGAGACAATAATAATGGTAGACAATAAGAAACGCCCCGGGAAAGACCTCGACAGAATTGACAGGAACATTCTGAATGAACTTCAGAAAGATGGTCGTATTTCAAACGTAGAGCTTTCCAAACGCGTAGGCTTATCGCCTACGCCATGTCTTGAGCGTGTACGCCGTCTCGAACGCCAGGGATTTATTCTTGGTTACACCGCGCAGTTAAACCCGCACTATCTGGATGCTTCTCTGCTGGTATTCGTTGAGATTACTCTGAATCGTGGTGCGCCGGATGTGTTTGAGCAATTTAACGCCGCTGTGCAAAAACTTGAGGAAACTCAAGAGTGTCACCTCGTTTCTGGTGATTTCGACTACCTGCTGAAAACGCGCGTACCTGATATGTCTGCCTACCGTAAGCTGCTGGGTGAAACCCTGTTGCGCCTGCCGGGCGTAAACGACACGCGAACTTATGTGGTGATGGAAGAGGTCAAACAGAGCAATCGACTGGTGATCAAAACTCGCTGATGCGGGGCAGGTGCAAAACCTGTGAGATTTCGGTACACTCCTGTGCATTCATACAGGAACAGCGTCGGGCTTGCCCGACGCTGTTGCTTCTTACTTTACAGGCACCTGGAGAGTCCTCTTGAGCCAGGAATATACAGAAGATAAAGACGTTTCGTTACAATCGCTGAGCAGTGGACGTCGTCTGCTGGAAGCGTTGCTCATTCTGGTGGCGCTGTTTGCCATTTACCTGATGGTTTCACTGGTCAGTTTTAACCCTTCCGATCCGAGCTGGTCGCAAACGGCCTGGCATGAACCTATCCACAATATCGGCGGCAGCGTCGGTGCCTGGCTGGCTGACACCTTACTCTTCATCTTTGGTGTGATGGCATACGCCATTCCACCCGTCATCCTGGGCTTGTGCTGGATTGCTTTCCGTCAGCGCGACAGCCAGGACTATTTTGACTACTTTGCCGTCGGATTACGCTTAATTGGTGTTCTTGCGCTGGTGGTTACGACCTGTGGTATGGCAGCGCTGAACGCGGATGATATCTGGTACTTTGCTTCGGGCGGCGTGATTGGCAGCCTGGTCAGTAATGCTATTGCTCCCTGGTTTAGTCCGGCTGGCGGCACGCTGATGCTGCTCTGCGTCTGGGCGGCAGGAATAACCCTGTATACCGGCTGGTCCTGGCTTACCATTGCAGAGAGAATCGGCGGCGTTGTCATGGGCGTGCTGACGTTTGCCAGCAACCGTTCACGTCACGATGAACCCTGGCAGGAAGAAGATGACGAGCGGGAGGGGCAAGATTATGCGGATGTCCCTGCTCTGCATGCCGCCGATCAGGATGATGACGTGCTGCTATCTGCTCCGCGTGCTGCCGATCAGGAAGAGGATGTGCTGCTTTCGGCACCACGTGCTGCCGCTCAGCCTCTGCCGTCACAGCAAGATCCGCTACTGGCGAAAGCGGCGGCCGCAACCAGTGCAGCGGTAGCCGCCACTGCGGAAGCTGCAGACGTGACCATCGCTCCTGCGGCACCGGTTAACGCGGTGCCTGCTGCAGCGGCCTTTACTGCATCGGTGCCTGCCGCGTCAGCAGCAGTGCCTGCACCGCCGACGGCACAACCTGCTCCAGCTTCTGCACAGAGCACCCCTGCATCCTATGGTGCAACGACGGCTCCGACGCCGGCGCAGAATGCTTCTGCACCCGCGGCCTCACCACCGCTTTACCACTTTGAAATGCCAGACGAAGCCCCGGCTGCGCCGTCGTTCAATGCTTATGATGATGACGACCCTAAAATGGGTAACTGGCGTGACACATCAGCGGCCCCTGCGGCCGCAACAATCACCGCTGCCGCTACGGCGGCCACACGCACTGCGCCTGTTTTCGACCTGGCACCTGAAACCAATCTGAACCCGCAGGTTAAGCAGGGTATCGGACCGGCGCTGCCGCGTCCTAATCCGGTAAAACTGCCTACGCGTCGTGAGCTGGCCTCTTATGGCATTAAGTTACCTTCGCAACGCATGGCTGAAGAGAAAGCAAAAGCGGAAGAGAGTGAAGCGGCCCCGGCTACGTCGGTTTCCACTGCACCTGATGCAGAAGAGGCACTGCAGCAGGCTGAACTGCGTCAGGCCTTCCAGTCTGAACAGCAGCAGCGTTACGGCACCAGCTGGCAGCAGGACGAAGAAGATGAGCAGGATGCGCAGCAGCAGGATGCTCTGGCGCGTCAGTTCGCCGAGCAGCAACAGCAGCGCTATGAACCTGAAGTGAGAAACGAGCCGGTATTGAATATTGATACTGCCTCAGCGTTCGATTTTTCACCGATGAAAGATCTGGTGGATGACGGCCCGTCTGAACCGCTGTTTACCATTACTGCGACGCCGGAGCCGGAAGCACCTGCGGCTTCACACGAACCGTGGCAGCAGGTGAGTGAGGTCTCAAGCCCTCAGGCACCGGCTCAGGTTCCTGCACCTGCCCGTTTTGCACCGGCAGAACCTGCCTATAGTGCGCCAGTGACGCCTGCGGCACCCGCAGAGCCTGTTTATCATGCACCAGCGGCAGCGCAGGCCCCGGCCTATTCTGCATCTGCTTATGGTAGGCCAGCAGAGCCTGAAGCGGGTTATGCCGCGCCGTCTGCGCCTGCATATGCTGCACCAGCGTCGCCTCAGGCCCCGGCTTATTCTGCGCCGTCTTATGGCGCGCCAGCCGTTGAGCCAGTCGAAGAAGCGAAACCTTCATTGCATGACAGCCTGATCCACCCGTTCCTGATGCGCCATGAGCAGCCACTGGAGAAACCGTCCACGCCACTGCCTTCGCTGGATCTGCTGACGGTGCCACCTGAAGAGGAAGAGCCGGTTGATATGTTCTCGCTGGAGCAGACTGCCCGTCTGGTGGAGTCACGCTTAGGCGATTATCGCGTCAAAGCCGAAGTGGTTGGCATCTCGCCTGGCCCGGTTATCACCCGTTTCGAGCTTGACCTGGCACCGGGTGTAAAAGCAGCACGTATTTCTAACCTGTCGCGCGACCTGGCACGATCACTCTCGACTGTCGCAGTTCGCGTGGTGGAAGTGATCCCTGGCAAACCTTATGTGGGTCTGGAACTGCCAAACAAACATCGTCAGACCGTCTATCTGCGTGAAGTCCTGGATTGCCCTAAATTCCGCGACAATCCATCGCCACTGGCCGTCGTGCTGGGTAAAGACATTGCCGGTCAGCCTGTCGTGGCCGATCTGGCGAAAATGCCACACTTACTCGTTGCCGGTACTACCGGTTCCGGTAAGTCCGTGGGCGTGAATGCCATGATTATCAGCATGCTCTACAAAGCGACACCGGAAGAAGTTCGCTTCATTATGATCGACCCGAAAATGCTGGAGCTGTCGGTCTACGAAGGCATTCCGCACCTGCTGACCGAAGTTGTCACCGACATGAAGGATGCCGCCAATGCGCTGCGCTGGAGCGTTGGTGAAATGGAGCGTCGCTATAAACTGATGTCGGCGCTGGGCGTACGTAACCTGGCCGGTTACAACGAAAAAGTGGAGCAGGCCGAGGCGATGGGCCGTCCGATTCCTGATCCGTTCTGGAAACCGGGCGACAGCATGGATATGACCCCGCCGGTGCTGGAGAAACTGCCTTATATCGTGGTGATGGTTGATGAGTTTGCTGACCTGATCATGGCGGTGGGGAAAAAGGTTGAAGAGCTGATTGCGCGCCTGGCACAGAAAGCCCGTGCTGCGGGTATCCATCTGGTGCTGGCAACACAGCGTCCATCCGTGGATGTCATTACTGGCCTGATCAAAGCGAACATCCCCACACGTATCGCCTTTACCGTTTCGAGCAAGATAGACTCACGTACTATTCTCGATCAGGGCGGCGCGGAATCACTGCTGGGTATGGGTGACATGCTTTACATGCCACCAAACTCCTCACTGCCGGTTCGTGTTCACGGTGCCTTTGTGCGTGACCAGGAAGTGCATGCGGTGGTTCAGGACTGGAAAGCACGTGGTCGTCCGCAATATATCGACAGTATTACGGCAGGCGAAGAGAGCGAGAGTGCCGGTGGCATCGATAGCGATGAAGAACTTGATCCGCTGTTCGATCAGGCTGTGGGCTTTGTGGTCGATAAGCGCCGTGCCTCGATCTCAGGCGTTCAGCGTCAGTTCCGCATCGGCTATAACCGCGCGGCACGTATCATTGAGCAGATGGAAGCGCAGGGCATCGTCTCTGCACCTGGACACAATGGTAACCGTGAAGTGCTGTCGCCACCGCCTCACGATATGTAGCGGTTAAATGTTTTGAAACATTACTTGATGAGCCAGTTCCGACTGGCTCATTGTTTTTATGCGGTTAACCCCCATATCTGGATCAGCTTTCGGCTTATTCCTCTGTTCTGATGGCGGAACGGCGACCAGGCTTAATGCAGTTATCGATGGGAACGTTTAAATAAGGAATTGAAGCAGATGAAATTACGCGTAATCGCTCTGGGCCTGTTGGCCACCTTTTCTTCAGCCAGCGTGCTGGCTGATGCTTCCAGTGATCTGCAACAGCGCCTGAACAAGGTCAGCAGCTTCCACGCCAGCTTCACGCAAAAAGTGACCGACAGCAGCGGTGCCAATGTGCAGGATGGTGAAGGCGAATTGTGGGTTAAACGTCCCAGCCTGTTTAACTGGCACATGACCGCGCCTGACGAAAGCATCATCATCTCTGACGGTAAATCGCTGTGGTTCTACAATCCATTTGTTGAGCAGGCGACCGTTAGCCTGCTGCAGAATGCGACCAGCAATACGCCGTTTATGCTGATTGCCCGCAACCAGTCGAATGACTGGAAGCAGTACAACATTAAACAGCAGGGTGACAATTTCGAGCTGACACCCAAAAACAGTGATGGCAACCTGAAACAGTTCACCATTCAGGTGACCTCCAGCGGCACCATTAACCGTTTCAGCGCTATCGAACAGGATGGCCAGCGCAGTGATTACCAGCTGAAAAGTCAGCAGAATGGCGCTATCAGTCCGGATAAATTCACGTTCACACCGCCTAAAGGCGTGACGGTGGACGACCAACGTCAGTGAGGTCACGGTGAGTAACCTGTCCCTGGATTTTTCCACCGAAAATTTCAAACCTCTGGCCGCGCGTATGCGGCCAGAAACATTGAAACAGTACATTGGTCAGCAACATTTGCTGGGTGCGGGCAAACCTCTGCCGCGCGCGATTGAGGCAGGGCACCTGCACTCGATGATCCTGTGGGGACCACCCGGGACCGGCAAGACGACACTCGCTGAAATCATTGCGCATTATGGTAACGCTGATGTGGAGCGTATCTCAGCAGTCACTTCGGGTGTGAAAGAGATTCGTGAGGCAATAGAGCGTGCCCGCCAGAATAAACATGCCGGGCGGCGTACCATCCTGTTTGTGGATGAGGTCCATCGGTTCAACAAGAGCCAGCAGGATGCTTTTCTGCCACATATCGAAGATGGCACGATTACCTTTATTGGCGCGACCACCGAAAACCCCTCTTTTGAACTTAACTCCGCGTTGCTCTCCCGCGCCCGCGTCTATCTGCTTAAATCACTGACTCTGGAAGATATTGAGCAGGTGCTGGATCAGGCGATGCAGGACAAAACACGCGGGTATGGCGACAGTGATATTGTGCTGCCGGACAACACGCGCAGGATGATCGCTGAACTGGTTAATGGCGATGCACGCCGGGCGCTGAACACGCTGGAGATGATGGCGGATATGGCCGAAATCACCGCTTCGGGTCAGCGTGAACTGACGCCGCAGTTGCTCAACGAAGTCTCGGGTGAACGATCCGCGCGTTTTGATAACAAAGGCGACCGCTTTTACGATCTGATATCGGCTCTGCACAAATCCGTGCGCGGCTCGGCACCCGATGCGGCGCTTTACTGGTATGCACGCATTATTACCGCAGGTGGCGATCCGCTCTATGTGGCACGCCGGTTGCTGGCTATCGCCTCAGAAGATGTCGGCAATGCTGACCCACGCGGTATGCAGGTAGCGATTGCCGCCTGGGATTGCTTCACGCGCGTCGGGCCGGCAGAAGGGGAGCGTGCGATTGCGCAGGCGATTGTTTATCTGGCCTGTGCGCCAAAAAGCAATGCGGTCTACAACGCATTTAAGGCTGCAATGCGTGATGCGCGTGACCAGCCCGATTACGATGTGCCTGAGCATCTGCGCAATGCGCCGACTAAGCTGATGAAAGAGATGGGACTTGGCAAAGAGTATCGTTATGCCCATGACGAAACCAATGCCTATGCCGCCGGTGAAGTCTATTTTCCGCAGGAACTGGCGAGCACACGTTATTACACCCCAACCCAGCGCGGGCTTGAGGGTAAGATTGGTGAAAAGCTAAGCTGGCTCGCTGAGCAGGATCAAAATAGCCCGACAAAACGCTACCGCTGAAACAGACGTTACGGTAATGTGGGCAATGTTTTCAACGCATTCCGCAGGAATGCGTCCCTTCTTTCAACCAACTTTTTATACACAGGATAAGCATGCTCGATCCCAATCTGCTGCGTAACGAGCCAGACGCAGTCGCAGAAAAACTGGCACGCCGGGGATACAAACTGGATGTGGAAACGCTGCGTTCGCTTGAAGAGCGTCGCAAAGTACTGCAGGTGGAAACTGAAAATCTGCAGGCAGAGCGTAACTCCCGATCCAAATCCATCGGTCAGGCCAAAGCACGTGGGGAAGACATCGAGCCGCTGCGTCAGGAAGTGAACGCGCTGGGCGAACGCCTGGATACCGCAAAAGCAGAACTGGATGAACTGCAGAATCAAATCCGTGACTTTGCGCTGGCGCTGCCGAACATTCCGGCAGATGAAGTGCCGCTGGGCAAAGATGACAGCGAAAACCAGGAAGTGAGCCGCTGGGGTACTCCGCGTGAATTCAGTTTCCAGGTTAAAGATCACGTTGAGCTGGGTGAAGCGGCAAAAGGTCTGGATTTTGCGGCTGCCGTGAAACTGACCGGTTCGCGCTTTGTGGTCATGCAGGGGCAGATTGCCCGCCTGCACCGTGCACTGAGTCAGTTTATGATTGACCTGCACACTGAGCAGCATGGCTACCTTGAAACCTACGTGCCTTACCTGGTAAACCACGAAACGCTTTATGGTACCGGACAGCTGCCTAAGTTTGGTGAAGACCTGTTCCACACCCGTCCGCTGGAAGAACAGTCAGACAGCAGCAACTATGCGTTGATTCCTACCGCGGAAGTGCCGCTGACCAACCTGATGCGCGACGAGATCGTGGAAGAGGATAGCCTGCCGGTTAAACTGACCGCGCATACGCCATGCTTCCGTTCTGAAGCGGGTTCTTACGGCCGTGACACACGCGGTCTGATCCGGATGCATCAATTCGACAAAGTTGAAATGGTGCAGATTGTCACGCCGGAACAGTCAATGGATGCGCTGGAAGAGCTGACAGGTCATGCGGAGAAAGTGTTGCAGCTGCTGAATCTGCCATATCGTAAGGTTTTACTCTGTACCGGCGATATGGGCTTTGGATCGACCAAAACCTACGATCTGGAAGTCTGGCTGCCAGCGCAGAATACCTATCGTGAAATTTCATCCTGTTCCAACATGGGTGATTTCCAGGCGCGTCGTATGCAGGCGCGTTACCGCAACAAACAGGAAAAGAAACCGCGTCTGGTTCATACCCTGAATGGCTCAGGACTGGCCGTAGGCCGTACTCTGGTCGCGGTGCTGGAAAATTATCAGCAGGAAGATGGCCGCATCACCGTGCCTGAAGTTTTACGCCCATACATGAATGGCGTCGATGTCATCGGCTAAGCGATTCACCATTCTTAAACCCGGCCATGGCCGGGTTTTTTTATGCCTGTTTTTGAAATAAAGGATTTATTGAGACGGAATTTATTCACAAATAAACGTTATCGATACCAGGTGAGCCGGAACGTTTAAAAATCCAGTTTTTCATAGAGATAGCGCTCAGCAGCATACCGCTTAACACAATTGTAACCCACTGAAGATTAGTAAATTAAATTGTCCCACAGCAAAATGTGCTGCTGTCAATTTCGTCCCATTGACTTTAAAAAAGCCAGTGGCAAACTGCGCGCAATTTCCTTCATTTTGCTCTGGTTTTTATCTCCTATGTCAACCTGGTCACGCCCCGTGATACTGCTGCTTTGCGGCCTGATGTTAATGACTGTCGCCATTGCCGTGCTGAATACGCTTGTTCCACTGTGGCTGACGCATGACTTACTGACAACCTGGCAGGTGGGCATCGTAAGTTCCTCTTATTACACCGGCAATCTGGCTGGTACATTGCTGGCTGGCTGGTTAATCAGGCATTACGGGTTTAATCGCAGTTATTATCTGGCGACCGGACTCTTTGCCGTGGCAACGATTTGCCTGGTAATGATGGAAGGTTTCTGGGCATGGAGTTCGCTTCGTTTTGTCGCGGGCACAGGCTGTGCACTGATGTGGGTCGTCGTTGAAAGCGCACTTCTCTGTAGCGGAACCGTCCGCAATCGTGGACAGCTACTGGCTGCCTATATGATCGTTTATTATCTCGGCACTGTAACCGGTCAGTTACTGGTCAGCACCCTCTCAACAGAATTGCTGAGCGTGGTACCCTGGGTCACTTCGCTGGTGTTCTGCGCGGTACTGCCGCTGGTCTTCACACGGGTATCAGCCACCGGTGAAGCGGCTGAAGCGGCACCGGCTCGCATCTGGCCGATGCTTCGTCGTCGCAGTTCACGGCTCGGCATCAATGGGTGCATTATCTCCGGTATCGTTTTAGGCTCGCTTTATGGCCTGATGCCGCTTTACCTGTCGCATCAGGGAATGAGTGATGCCAGTGTCGGCTACTGGATGGCGTTACTGGTCAGCGCAGGTATTGTCGGGCAGTGGCCAATTGGTCGCCTGGCCGATCGTTTCGGCCGCTTGCTGGTGCTGCGGGTGCAGGTCTTTGTCGTAATCCTGGGTGCGATGGCCATGCTAACCAATGCCGCAATGGCACCAGCGCTGTTTGTTCTGGGGCTGGCAGGCTTCACACTCTATCCGGTGGCGATGTCCTGGGCTTGCGAGACAGTCGCACATCATGAACTGGTTGCGATGAATCAGGCACTGCTGATGAGTTATACCGTTGGCAGTCTGGCTGGACCGGTAATGACCTCTGTTCTGATGCAGAACTATTCTGACCGGCTGCTGTTTGTGATGATCGCCGCAGTGGCGCTTATCTATCTGCTGATGCTGATGCTGCTGCGTAAAGCGGACCAGCAGGCGACGCCAGTGGCACATGCCTGATGGCTGAACAGTAAAAAGGGAGCTTAACGCTCCCTTTTTTGTGACCGATGACCCGTCCTGAATAGCGTTGACACATTTACCCGGTGTTTTCAGGAGAATGTGATGAAACAGTATGTTAAACGTACACAACGCGATTACTCTCTGTCTTTTAAACTGGCTGTCGTTGAGCAGGTTG